>JAUYEP010000044.1 GCA_030689765.1 Methylovulum sp. | reverse complement strand
TGTTCCATGCCCGCTGTTGTTATTTGCACCGATAAAACAGCTCCGAAGCGGTCAATGACCAGACCGGGCAAGCCATCGCTTTCACCGAATATCAGACGGTAATACGGCTTGTTAAACAGCTTTTCACGCAAGGCCAAGGCGGTTGTCAGGCGTTCTTTAAAAAAATTGGCGCCGCATTTCAGATTGGCTTTTCTGGACAATAGCCGTGCGCAAATCAGCGCTCCAGGATTGACGTAAGCCGTGCCCATGATTTTGCCATCGCTGCTTTGGATTTGCGCCAAATCGCCGGGGACAAAAGCATCCAGCGGTGAACGCTGGATATCCACTTCGTTGCTGAAAACCCATAGATGCCCAGTGCGCAGACGCCTATCTTCATTTTTTTTTAAAACAATTGCCGGATATGCCATATTAATTAAGTGTGTCAAAGGTATAACCACCCATGTGGTTTTTTGTCGCTGCGATGTCTAGTTGAACCGTTAGCGTTGCACCGGCATTTATCAAGGGGCTTGTTTGCATAATTTCAGCGGCATATTCCTGCGGATAAAAAATCCTGTGCGTAAAAGGGCTGCCGTTATAACCCAGCAAAGTCAGTTTAATGTTTGGGTAGGCCTGCGCAAAAGCCGCCTGATTATTGATAGCCACCATAAAAGCATAATGGTCATTGGACGGCATCAATGCACCCTTTAATATCAATTCATCGGGATTTTTGTAGTCAGGTAACCGGCATCCAAGATGTTGGCATATGCTTTCAAGACGGGGACGCAACCGGACATTTTGGGCGATGGCGGCATTGCCCTCAAAGTAGACGATCTGTGCAAGCAACAGCACGATGCCGATAACCGTACCCAGTAGCCAATACGGGTTGCGTGGCTGCTGTTCCCAGGGCAAAACCACTGTTTGGGGAATATTGCCGGTATCCTCCGTTGCTGTCTCGCTGAGCAATTCCAGGGCATCAAACTTAATTGAACACTGCCTGCAGGACACGATGGCCCCGCTGAGGCGCAACTGGTCTACGGTCAGTGATTGTTGTTGCCGACAGTTAGGGCATCGTGTGAACATCGTATCAACGCTTGCTGCCTTCGAGCCTAATCCAGCCGTCCTGTTGTGACAGCGGCTTAAAGCCGATATACGGCTGATAAGCACCAATCACAGCATCGGCCTGTTCCAGAAGTATGCCGGACAAAACCAGCTGCCCGCCTGGAGCCAGCAAGCGGCTGATTTTCCCAGCCATATCAATCAGTGGCTTGGCGAGGATATTGGCGAGGACAACATCACTTTGAAACGGCACAAACTGCTCGGGCTGATGGCATAGGATGTGATCCTGCACCTTATTTTTCTGTGCATTGTTATATGTTGCCGTTAAAGCTTGCGGATCAATATCTATCGCATGGGCCACTTTTGCACCCAGCAATATCGCCGCAATTGCAAGTATGCCGGAACCACAGCCATAATCGATTACGGTTTTGCCTGTTAAGTCGTGACTGGCTAGCCATTCCAGACATAACGCCGTGGTCGGATGAGTACCAGTACCAAAGGCAAGCCCTGGATCCAGGGTTAAGCACACCGTGCCGGGTTCGGTCTGTTCCTGATCGGTAGGACAAACCCAGAGTTTATCGGCAAACTTCATCGGCTTATAAAACGCCATCCAGGCACGCTCCCATTCCTGATCCTGCACAACTTCGTGTAGCCAGCCCGCTAAACCGGCTGGCTCAAATTGCTTATAAACCAGCGATTTTATCAATTCAGGATCGGCATCCCATTCGAACAGCGCGATGACCTGCGTATTCCGCCATATTTTTGTTTCGCCAATAGCAGGCTCATAAACCGGCTCGTCTTCAGCATCCATATAAGTGACAGAAACTGCACCTAGCGTATTGAAAAAATCGGCCAGTCCAGGCGCGGTGTTTTCGTTGGTAATGACGGAAATTTGATGCCATGCCATGACGGGAGCCTCTGTGCCAGTAGTGTACCCAATAAATTGACCACGAAGGGCACAGAGGGCACGAAGTTTATATTTTGGCTTTTCTTCGTGTTGCCATGTCCTTCATGATGACATTTAACCCTTTAATAAATACCCAGTTTCTTTTCCAAATAATGGATATTCTGCCCGCCGATGATAAATGCACTGTCATTCATAATATCCTGTTGCAGCGGGATATTGGTCTTAATGCCGTCGATGATGATTTCACTTAAGGCCGTGTTCATACGGGCTATTGCGCTTTTGCGGGTTTCACCATGCGCGATCAACTTGCCGATCATTGAATCATAGTACGGCGGCACTTTATAGCCATTGTAAATATGCGTTTCGCAGCGGATACCGGGGCCCCCAGGCATGTGGAACTGGTCTATTTTGCCTGGGCACGGCATAAATGTCCGTGGGTCTTCGGCATTCAACCGGCATTCAATCGCATGCCCCTGAATTTTGACCTGATCCTGGGTGAGGGACAACCGCTCGCCGCAGGCAATGCGTAATTGTTCTTTGACGATGTCAAAACCGGTGACCATTTCGGTGACCGGATGCTCAACCTGTACGCGGGTGTTCATTTCAATAAAATAGAACTCGCCTTTTTCATACAGGAATTCAAACGTACCCGCGCCTAAATAGCCGATGTCAATACAAGCTTTGACGCAACGTTCGCCAATGAACCGGCGTTGTTCTTCAGTGATGCCGGGCGCAGGGGCTTCTTCGACGACTTTTTGGTGGCGGCGTTGCATGGAGCAATCGCGCTCGCCCAAATGTATTGCGTTACCATGTGCATCCGCCATTACCTGGAATTCAATATGGCGCGGATCCTCCAGAAACTTTTCCATATACACCGTTGGGTTGCCAAAAGCGCTGCCCGCTTCGGCTTTGGTCATCGCAATCGCATTGAGCAAGGCCCCTTCGGTATGCACAGTCCGCATACCGCGCCCACCACCACCACCGGCGGCTTTGATGATGACGGGATAGCCAATTTTTTGGGCCAGCTTCATATTCTTTTTATTGTCATCTGAAAGTGGGTCATTATTGCCTGGGACACAGGGGATGCCAGCGGCAATCATCGCATTTTTGGCAGAAATCTTGTCGCCCATCATGCGTATGGTGTCGGCATTCGGGCCGATAAACACAAAGCCGCTTTGTTTGACTTTTTCAGCAAAATCGGCGTTTTCAGACAAGAATCCGTAACCAGGATGGATAGCTTCCGCATCGGTGACTTCAGCGGCGCTGATAATCGCCGGAATATTCAAATAACTGTCAGACGATGCCGCAGGCCCTATACACACCGATTCGTCGGCCAGACGGACGTGCTTCAGATCCCGGTCGGCTTCGGAGTGGACAGCAACAACCTTAACGCCCAATTCCCTGCAGGCGCGCAAAATGCGCAACGCGATTTCACCGCGGTTAGCGATAACGATTTTATCGAACATGATTCCCTCGTAGCTTTATGTTATTCATTCAATGATGAATAAGGGCTGGCCGTATTCGACAGGCTCGGCGTTTTCAACCAGAATTTGTTTGACCACACCGTTTGCATCCGCTTCAATCTGGTTAAGGATTTTCATGGCCTCAATAATACACAGGGTATCGCCTGCATGCACAGTCTGGCCGACTTCCACGAACGTTTTTGTACCTGGTGATGCTGAACGGTAAAACGTACCCACCATAGGCGATTTGACAATATGCCCGGTAATCGCCGGTTCATCGCAGGCTGCAGGCGAAGTGCTTACCGGCACAATAGTAGGGACGGAGGAGGCATAAGCCGCAGGTGCAGAAACGGCAGAATAACGGCTAATACGGATGGATTCTTCGCCTTCTTTAACTTCCAGTTCGGCAATACCCGATGCTTCGATAATATCGATGAGTTTTTTTATTTTTCTAATATCCATAGTTTATAGTCTCTCTGCTAATATCTGATGAGCCGCCAGTAAGGCCAGTTCATATCCGGTTGCTCCCAGTCCGCAAATGACGCCTTTGGCAATATCTGAGAAATAGGAGTGTTTTCTAAAAGGTTCGCGTGCATGGACGTTTGATAAATGAACCTCAATAAAGGGGATTTGGGTTGCCAGTAAGGCATCACGTATTGCTACACTGGTATGCGTAAATGCGGCGGGGTTAATAATGATAAAATCAACTTCAGCCTGATAGGCCTGATGGATTAGCCCTACAATCTCATGCTCGGCATTGTTTTGATGGAAATCTACGCAATGCTTTAAAGTGGCTGCCTGTTTTTCAAGCATTATTTTTATATCAGCAAGCGTTTTATTTCCGTAATGTCCAGGTTCGCGCACTCCAAGCAAATTTAAATTTGGTCCATTCAATACGGTAATAGTTGCCATCAAGATGTTGTTTCAGTAGGATTAAGACGCATTTTAGCCCAGCGATTCTACCGTGTTGCAGGATTTTGTCCATCTATTGTTTATGCATCAATGCCGCTTTCAAACAATGCGCGTGTGACGAATAACCCAGTAATATAGTAAACTATATCCATCAATCCTACGGTTCAACACCATGACAGCAACTGAAAACGTACATCCTCACGAAATTAACAAATTTGGCTCAATGGCGGAGCGCTGGTGGGATGTGCAGGGTGAATTTAAAACCCTGCATGACATTAATCCTTTGCGCCTGGAATTCATCCAGCGTTACGCCAATATTGACGGCAAGCGCGTCGTCGACGTGGGTTGCGGCGGTGGCATTTTAACTGAAGCCTTGGCTAGACAGGGTGCCGATGCTACGGGCATCGATCTCAGTGAAGCCCTGGTTGATGTGGCCGAACTGCACGGACTGGAATCAGGGATCAACGCGCATTATCGGAAAATCAGTGCAGAAGCGCTTGCAGAGCAGGAGCCCGCCAGTTTCGACCATGTGACCTGCATGGAAATGTTGGAACATGTGCCCGATCCAGGCGCCATCATTTCAGCTTGCGCCAAGCTTGTTAAGCCCAGCGGCATGGTATTTTTTTCGACACTTAACCGCCAGACTAAAGCTTACTTGCTCGCGATTGTTGCAGCCGAACATTTGCTGCACATGTTGCCCAAGGGTATCCATGATTTTAAAACCTTTATCAAGCCATCGGAGTTGAGCCAGACAGCCCGGTCGGTTGGCCTTGAGTTACAGGGCATGGTGGGGATTGAGTATAATCCGTTCACGAAACGCTTTCGTCTGGGCAAAGACATTAAGGTCAATTACATTGCCGCATTCAAACGTTCCGAGTAACCGTTTATGTCGATTGATTTCAAACTTTCCTGTGTATTATTTGACCTTGACGGCACACTTGTAGACACCGCGCCGGATTTGCTGGCCTGTCTGAACAAGGCGTTGAACACGCATGGCTTTGCTGCAGTTGCATCTGAAACCGTCAAGCCGTTTATTTCATTCGGCGCGGCGGCGATGATCAAAAAAAGCCTGGATCATGGCGTATCTGAAGCCTGTCAGGCTGACATACTGGCAACCATGCTTAATGACTATCAGCACAATATTGCCGAACACAGCATTTTTTTTGATGGCATCCCCGAGACGCTCGCCTTGTGTGAAGCCCAAGGATTGAAATGGGGTGTGGTGACCAATAAACGGGAGCGTTTCACGAATCCGCTAATGGATACCTTAAAACTGACCGATCGGGCGGCCTGCATCATCAGTGGTGACACCACAGCAAATCCAAAACCGCATCCTGGGCCCATGTTGGCAGCTTGTAAACAGGCCGGAGTCAAGCCGCAGGAATGTGTTTATATTGGTGATGCCAGTCATGACATTGCTGCTGGAAAAAGTGCCCAAATGAAAACACTGGCGGCCCTTTACGGTTACCTAAAACCCACCGATATTCCTGAAAACTGGGGGGCTGATGCGTTAATAGCCTCGCCACACCAGCTTTCAATCTGGATAGGTTCAGCATTATGCCGTTAAAAGACAACGTTATTTTAATTACTGGCGCAGGCGGCGGTTTAGGCGCCACAGCTGCGCAGGCCCTGGCCAAACATGGCGCGCATATCATTTTATTGGACAAAAACATCGCCAAACTTGAAGCCGTTTACGATGCGGTTGTCGCGGCGAACGCGCCGGCACCGATAATGTACCCTTTTGATTTGGCGGGGGCCAATGAAAACGACTATCAGGAATTAGCCGACAGAATCGATGAAAAATACGGGGCATTGCAAGGTTTGCTGCATTCGGCAGTGGAATTCACAGCATTTACGCCTATCGCCCAGACCAGTACCAAGGATTGGGGGCACACGTTAAATGTCAACCTGAATGCGCCTTTTCTGTTAAGCAGGGTGCTGCTGCCCGTTCTGCAGAAAAGCCCGCAGGCCTCCATTGTATTTACTTCTGACTCCTCCGCAAGAGTCGCCAAAGCCTACACGGGGGCTTACGGCGTATCCAAAATAGCACTGGAAGGTTTAGCCAAAATTTTGGCCGAAGAACTGGAAGCGGCATGCAAAATCAGGGTCAATACCTTAATACCTGGGCCTGTTGACTCACCCTTAAGAAAACGTGCTTATCCCGCTGAAGATAAAACCCGATTGCCTGCTATGGCGTCGCTGGCCTCTGTTTACTTGTATCTATTTGGCCCGCAGAGCATTGGCGTAACCGGCCAGGCTGTTGATGCCCGTACTTTTCACTTATAACCAACTCCTTATGGCTGAACGAGAAAACGTTGTTTTAACCCGAGATGTCAGTATTGTCACTATTCCTGACGGTGCGCCCGGAACCCTGGATAAGGGCGAAGAAGTGACTATACATCAGGCGTTGGGTGATAACTATACGGTAATCACCGCTTATGGCCACATGGTGCGCATCGCAGGCAGCGATGCCGACGCACTGGACAAAGAGCCGCGTCATCTGCATACCCTGGTATCGGAAACCAGCGCCGAAGCGGTTGAAAAAAATTGCTGGGAAGTCATGAAGACGGTTTATGACCCAGAAATTCCAGTCAACATCGTAGATCTGGGCTTGGTTTATGATTGTCATGTAACGCCCGTAGGCAAAGAACTGCACGAAGTCCACATTATGATGACACTAACGGCGCCAGGTTGCGGCATGGGGCCAGTTATCCAAAGCGATGTGGAAAAATCTGTCCGTGCTTTGCCGGGTGTTGCCAGTGTTGATGTTGAAGTTATACTCGATCCCCCTTGGTCGCGCGACATGATGTCAGAAGTGGCTAAATTACAACTGGGTTTATATTAGAAAGCCGCCTCAAAATTACAGATATTTTTGCGCTTGTCATATCGTTGCAATAATATGCCTTCTAACATAGAGGTTTTCTGTATCCCAAGCAAAAACAGCCAATGTCAGTTTTACACGATGAATTAGTCCAAATTCTTGATAGCGAAAAACTAACGCCCCTTTTTCAGCCTATCGTTTCTTTAATGCAAAAGGACATAATCGGTTACGAAGCATTAATCCGTAGTGCTTCAGACAGTCCGCTGCACAACCCCTTTGTGTTGTTTAATACTGCAGAACGCTTTGGCTTAAGCGCCAAGCTTGAATTTTCCTGCCAAAAAATTAGTATAAAAAGCTATGTCCAGTTAAATTTAAACAAAAAGCTCTTTATTAATGTCAGTCCATCCGCATTGTTGCAGTCGGATTTCAAAGCTGGCATGATATTTAAATTCCTCAAAAAGTTTGGTTTGGATCCAAAGTCCGTTGTCATTGAATTGACTGAGACCCAACCGATCAACAACTATAAGACCCTGCGCAATGCGCTCATGCATTACCGTAATATGGGCTTTGAAGTAGCACTGGATGATCTGGGCGCCGGTTATTCAGAATTAAGGCTCTGGTCGGAGTTACTGCCGGACTATTTAAAAATAGCCCCACACTTCATCCAAGGCATCCATGATGATCCCATCAAACTCAATTTTGTAGGCTCAATTCAAAGTCTCGCAAGCTCGTTCAATTGCAATCTTATTGCTGAAGGCATAGAAACAGAAAATGATTTCAAGGCCATAAAAAGCCTCGGCGTCCCGTTTGCCCAAGGCTATTATTTTGCGCGGCCTATGGCAGTCCCTTTAGAAAAAATTGATAGCAACCTCTTTATTGGCAGCAGCTCAGAACCCTATCAAACCCATCTGTATAATACGGCCACCGCATCCCAGATTGCCCAGTTCATACCTCCAGTTTCATCAGAAACCCCTATCCGTGAGGTTATGAGCCTGTTTCAACACAATAATGAATTAAGCATTGTGCCGTTGGTGGACAATAATGTTGCTTCAGGCATTGTTTTCCGGGACCATTTTCTCTCCAAACTGTTTTTCAGCCGTTACGGACTGGAGTTGTACGGCAAAAAACCCATACATACATTCGTCAGTAAGACCCCTCTGAGCATTGACCACAATACGCCGATAGAATCCGTCAGCCAACTGCTGACATCAGCCACAGAACACGACCCTGCGTTTATCGTTACCCGGAACGGGGAATATGCAGGCCTTGCAACCCTGCTGGATTTGCTCGAAGAAATGACCCGCCAGCAAATCAAAAACGCCAAACACGCCAATCCACTGACATTATTGCCCGGCAGCGTTCCCGTCAATGAATACATCAACCAGTTGCTGGCCCGCAAAACGCCTTTCGCTTTTGCCTATTTTGATCTGGATAACTTCAAACCGTTTAATGATGTTTATGGCTATAGCGCCGGCGATGACATCATCAAGGCCGTTGCTGAAACGCTTACCGCGCACGTTTCTGAGAAGGATGGCCTGGTCGGCCATATAGGCGGCGATGATTTTATTGTTGTTTTTATTTGTAATGACTGGCTGCAACGTTGTGAAAACATTTTGGCACGCTTTGAAGCGCTTGCGCCTACCTACTATAAAGATGAAGATGTAAAAGCAGGCGGTATCCATAGTGAAAATCGGGCAGGGGGAAAAAGCTTTTTTCCGGTGACAAGCCTGTCGGTAGGGATTGTAGATCCCACAGCAACCCGCCTATGCCAATCTCATGTTGATATTGCAGATTTTGCATCCGGCGCTAAAAAGCAGGCAAAAAAAATCGACGGCAACAGTTATTATATTAACCAGCGCAACGCATTGAAACCGTCAGAAATATTGTCGGCTTGAATGGGCGCGTGGACACCGCCACCCGTGTAGTTTGCCGGTAAACAGCTTCAGTTAAGCTCCGCCCCGTCTTGAGGACATCACCATGCCTTTTATAAAACTCAGCACCAATATTGCAGTAGATCAACGCCAATCTGAACATTTACTCAGCGGACTCTCACAATTAGTCGCGAAAGAAACCGGCAAACCGGAACGTTATGTGATGGTGGAATTAACCGGCAGCAAAGCCATGTTATTCGGTGGCAACAGCCAACCTTTGGCTTATATGGAATGCAAAAGCATAGGGCTAACTGCCGCTCAAGCTAAAGCCTTGGCAGCATCAATCAGCAAGCTGTTAACAACCGCGTTGCCGTTATCCGCCGACCGGATTTATATCGAATTTAGCAACTGTCCGGCTGAGTTTTGGGGATGGAACCGTTCAACTTTTGCTTGATTGGACGATATTCAAGCATCAATATTGCCAACAATTTATAACATTATGAATAATGACAAATGTCAGACAACCGCAAACAAACGATGAAATCCTCTAAATTATTACTATTTTTACTGCTAAACTTGACTCTCGCAGGTTGCGGGCAGCCTGGACCGCTTTATCTGCCCGACAAATCACCACTAGCCCAAGATCATCCAAAACAAACGGCCCATTAAACGCACCATGGATTATTTTAATTACCGAAATGACGGGCTGTTTGCAGAAGATGTCGCCGTACAGGACATCATCCATCAATACGGCAGCCCCTGTTACATTTACTCACGGGCGACGCTGGAGCGGCATTGGCGGGTGTTTGATAAGGCTTTTTGCAATCAGGCGCATTTAATCTGTTATGCCGTTAAAGCAAATTCCAGCCTAGGTGTCCTCAATGTGCTGGCCCGTTTAGGGTCAGGATTTGATATTGTCTCGCTGGGTGAGCTGGAGCGCGTACTTGCCGCCGGTGGTGATGCGGGCAAAATCGTCTTTTCCGGTGTTGGCAAGCGCGAAGATGAAATTCTGGCGGCGTTAAAAACCGGCATACGCTGTTTTAATGTTGAAGTGAGCGGCGAATTGGACCGTATTAACCTGTTGGCCGGGCAATTGGGCGTTATCGCGCCAGTTTCTTTTCGTGTTAATCCTGATGTGGATGCTAAAACGCACCCTTATATTTCTACTGGGTTAAAAGAAAATAAATTTGGCATCGACATAACGCAGGCACTGACAGAATATCGCCGTGCAGCCGCCATGCCGCATATCAAAATCATCGGTATAGATTGCCATATAGGCTCTCAACTCACCGAGATCAGCCCGTTTTTGGATGCGCTTGACAAGATTCTTGAGCTGGTCGCCACGCTTGAAGCCGAAGGTATAGCGTTGCAGCATCTGGATTTGGGTGGTGGTTTGGGCATTTGTTATAAAGACGAACAGCCGCCCGAGCCTGCCGATTACATACAAGCCATTTTGGCGAGGCTTGACCTCAATGGCCCATTCGACAAGCTCAGGACAGGTTTTGAAATCCTGCTGGAACCAGGCCGTGCGATTGTCGGCAATGCGGGTATTTTGGTGACCCGGGTTGAATATCTCAAACCCACCGCCAACAAAAACTTTGCTATCGTTGATGCCGCAATGAATGATCTGGTGCGTCCGTCTTTATATGGCGCCTGGCAGGATATTATTCCGGTCAATAAGCAAAGCAATGCAGCTGAACAACACTGGGATATTGTCGGCCCAGTTTGTGAAACCGGCGATTTTTTGGGCAAAGGCCGTGCGCTAAAATTAACGCAAGGGGACTTGCTGGCGATACGGTCTTCAGGCGCTTATGGTTTCAGCATGAGTTCCAATTACAATAGCCGGCCGCGTGTTGCCGAAGTCATGGTTGATGGTGACCAGCCCTATTTAATCAGGGAAAGGGAGAAGCTGGCCCAGCTTTGGGCGGGCGAGCATTTATTGCCCTGACTGAAGTAATGGCAAGGTTTAAGGATGCCCATCCTATTTCACTTAACACGGTAAATATCATGACCACTATAGCGCAACTATCCCAGTTAAACTTAGAGGGGACTTACACTTACGCTGATTACTTGACGTGGCAGTTTGAGGAAACGCTAGAGTTAATCAAAGGCAAGATCATGCTGATGTCGCTTGCGCCCAATACTAATCATCAGCGTATTTCGGGGCGATTACATGGCAATATTTACACTTATTTTAGACATAAACCGTGTCAATTTTTTGCCGCCCCGTTTGACGTGCGCTTGTATGACCGTAAAAAATCAGTCGTGGCAAACCAAGATATTTACAGTGTGGTACAACCCGATTTATGCGTCATCTGCGATGAAAACAAACTGGACACCCAGGGCTGTTTGGGCGTGCCCGACTGGATTATCGAAATCCTGTCAAAAGGCAACACTAAACGCGAAATGCGGATCAAATACGATCTGTATCAGGAAAGCGGCGTAAAGGAATACTGGCTGGTCTATCCGTATGAGCAGGCCGTTTATCAATTCGTGTTAAATGACGGGCAGGAAAAAT
>JAUYEP010000405.1 GCA_030689765.1 Methylovulum sp. | reverse complement strand
TTGAAGCGGTTTAGAACCCTTTCCGACAGGCTTCGTTTACATGACTTTGTTTGTGTGATGTTATTCTTGGGGTTTGTGCGGGGCTATGGAATTTTTATTTAGCTAACTAATTGTTTTTTAATGTTAAAACAAGTCTATTAAGGATGCGCTTAATACGATTACCCGTAGTGATGTGATTGGATATTTTAATCATGTGGCTGAATTTTAATATGTAATTAACATAAATTGAAAACGCTGTAATTCTCACCTTCATGTCTGAACCAAAAGGTTCATAGGGTGAATTTTTCAGGTGGTTTCTGAATTCTGATAAAACATTCACAGATATTCTTTCATGGTTGGCACTGGCTCCCGCCATTGCATAAACATGACCGTCAATTACAGCGGTTTCATTCGTCGTTAATAATTTAAGTCGGGTACGGACAAGGCTTAACCTGTCCCAACTTGAGTGGCTAGCCTTAATGAAGAATGAAAACGCTGTAATTCGTGTTTCACTTCGCTGGTCAGTTCCCATTTCAAATAGTCTTCCACACTGGTTAAACTGATATTTTTTACAGCCGACATGTCATTACTCCAAAATAGTTGATCTATTTTTCATTGTATTACTCGGACTTATTACTTAAGAATTCCACCATATCGTCGTTTTGTACTCGATGATAAATTTCCTCTACAGATATAGTTAAATCAATTGATTCAAAATATATTGTTTCACCTAAGAAATAGTGTATAGAATGCCAATCATCACTTCTACGATAAACCGTTATATCTACATAATCCTGTTCAATTAAAACATATTCCTGTAATGTTGAAATATTCATGTATTCTATTAGTTTATCTTTTTCATCTGTCTTTCGAGTAGAACGAGAAAGAACCTCAACTAATATGATCGGCTTTGTTTTGTAATATTGACTTTCATCATCTTTATCGCAAATCACCATACAATCAGGATAACGAAAATTTCCTGTAGATGTTTTTAATTTCTTGTCTGAGGTAAAAGGACGACAGGTTGAATTTTCCAAATGATTACCAAATTTCCGATAAATATTTCCAGAAATATAATCATGGTTATCACTTGACCCTACCATAGCATAAACATAACCGCCAATTAATTCATGTTTCACTTCACTGGTCAGTTCCCATTTCAAATAGTCTTCTACACTGGTTAAACCGATATTTTTTACAGCCGACATGTTATTACTCCAAAATAGTTGATGTATTTTACATTGTATTGAAATCTGCTTTTTGTCAAGTTCGTTTTCTTAAAGGGGTTCCATTACTAAAAGTACGAAAACGTACGCTAAGGGATTTCAATCTGATTTAACGATCTGAGATTTCCATTTTCAATTTGTTCTGATAGCGTAAATGAATAATGTCCAAGCACATTGATGTGTTCATAAATCAAGGGTGGTAATCGTTGCTCGAAATTTTCATCAATTTTTACAGATTGACTTTGTAAATGATCCAAAGCTGATTGGGTATAATAAGGTACTCCCCATTGTCTAGACCAAAATCTCATAAACACAGATAGAGGCCGGTTGATAAAAAGGGGTTGTTTCATCCTTCCCGTAACGTTTCCCTAAATACACGTCGGCCGGTGTCCGATAGTCCAACGGTTGATGTAGGCGTTCATGGTTGTAGAAATGAAAGAAACCCCTCAATCCTAGCCACGTTTCCTGGACGGTGTGCCTATCCTGCAAGTACACATGCCCGTACTTGACCGTCCTCCAGAGCCGCCCGACAATAATATTGTCCAATGCCCGGCCGCGCCCGTCCACTTGTGCCCCAGAGGGTATGCTGGCCTTGATGCCCTTGTCCGGCAACGGCCGGGTAAAACGGGGCGTGGTGAACTGCGGACCCTGGTCGGTGTTGAAGATTTCGCATTGCTTGCGTCCGGTCAGGTTCCCCACCGCGTCAATGCAGAAGCCGGCATCCAAGGTGGTGCCCAATGCC
>JAUYEP010000404.1 GCA_030689765.1 Methylovulum sp. | reverse complement strand
TTGAAGCGGTTTAGAACCCTTTCCGACAGGCTTCGTTTACATGACTTTGTTTGTGTGATGTTATTCTTTGGGTTTGTGCGGGGCTATGGAATTTTTATTTAGCTAACTAATTGTTTTTTAATGTTAAAACAAGTCTATTATCTAATAATAAAAATTACTGAGTAACAACATGGCTTCGAATAGTATTTTGATACCTTAGCGTACGTTTTCGCCCCGTTAGTATTGAGACCACTAATGCAAATTAAATATAAAGGCAAATAATGCAACCAAAAGACTGGCTTAATCAATTTCTTGCTGACAGACAACTGAGTAAACCACACGGGCGACCGCTGTATTGCTATCGCATGAGTGAGGAAGAATTTAATAGTCTAAAGGAAACCTTGAAAACAAGTGCGTTATGCGGCATATCTAATGTTGTGGGAATTTCGGGTTGGAATGCCGTAATTGTTATTTATTCAGCAGAATGGTGGCGACGATGTTATGACGGTGGCGTGTGGTCATGGGAGAGTATTTTTGCTTCATTTGATGCTAATGCCAGTGAACTTAATTCAGGGCAACGCAATTTAGTGATTGAATTAGGTCTCGGCTATTGGCAACGTCCAGTTAGAATTATCAATGGAAGGTCGCGTTACCTTGGCACAATTGCTACTGAAGGCGGTTTGCCGATGCGGCAACTGGGCAGAGCTAATTGGTTGAGTAGATTGTTTAAACACGTCCTCCCCAAATATCTACGTTTGTATAACGTGGACATTATCGATGCCATCGGTATTATTCGAGATTATGCGCCCTATCATCTACCCGACAATTACCAAAATGACGGGGTTTATGCGGTGTTAGGAGATATGATCTGCGCTGTCGCTAAACTTAAAAAAGACCATTCACTTGCCGATAAGCCTATAGACTATTTAAATCTGCACGTTCCCGGCTGGCAAACTCAGTTTCCGCTACCGATTGATGATAACGTCGGTTTATTTTTATTGACTGACTTGATTAATACAGCAGTGAAAGTGGAAACACTCACTGCGCCTTTTCGTGGTAGACGGCTCTTATCAAATGATGGCGTAGTGCAGTTGGTATTTGAATTTTCAGCAACCATTGAATTGGAAAAAATCACCAATAAAGATAATTTCCCATTTCGGGTTGATATTGAAATAGTCAGTGATGAGGGAAGAATCTACTTTGTCGGCGTAGCTTTAAAAACAACGGTGGAAAATAAAGACATGTTGAGAATGCCACGTTGTGGATTGCCACCGATTCAAGACGACACAGTTACTCAAGGCTACACATTACGTTTTAGACATTTATCGGAAATTGTCTTAGAACAGCCGTTGATAGAGGCTATAGATGAAAATGTACCGTGGACATTCGTACGAGATAATGATGAATGGCTATTAGTCGGAACTGCTAGCGTTCGCACGCGGGCTAAACAAGTACGTATTTTGTATGAAAAAGATTTAACGTGCAGTCTTGACGGCGTGACAGAACAGGAAACACCCTACGATAGGCGACTTATTGAAGTCAGTGGAGTGATTGAATTACGCGATACTGACAATTATTTTCGCATTCAAACCGACCAAGACGAAGCCACACAGCAATATTATTTATCAGATAAAAATAGGCTTAATTTTTCGAGTATTCCCAAAACGGTGTATGTGGGTTTGCCTGAGTTATACTGTTTTAATACCGAAACCGAACACTGTGAAAAAATTAACACACCGTTACTCGCTAGACCTGTCAATAGTAAAGCACCTTGGCAACAGCTAACCACTGAACAGCAGGGCGTTTATGAGCTACGCCTACAAGATGAGCAAGGTAATATTCAATTCCGTAAAAAATGTGTCTTACTACCAGAAAATTTTGAGGTGTGTTTTCACGCTACTACACGGCGTATCAGTATAGAAAACTGTGGACAGGCAATTATTTCTTGCCCAATCGGTATAGTAGAAGATCACAGCATTACGTTTAACACGACTGAGAGAACGCCCGTTTTTCTTGATGTTACGCTTGACTGGCAGGGGAAAGACAAGCTCACCTTACACCTACCATTTCCAATAAACACAGGGTTTCTTATTGATTCAACAGGCAATAAACTCAAACAAATACCAGTGAACGAGTTATACGGTGTTCGCCTGCGTTTATTAAGCGAAAACCATCATCACAACCGTCATTTAATACTGAAATTTCAGCTTAATGATGATCCTGAACTTTATTTTCGTGATTCGATTACAAAAAAAGGTGCGGTGATTGAACTGGCGATGATGGATTACCAGCAATGGATGAAAGAATTACTGGCGATTAGTCATCATGTCGATAGTTTTGTACGTTTAACTGTTGATGAACGAGGCTTGGAATTATTACGCGCCGATATTGTGCGTTCCAGTTTACTACCTAGCGAATCAGTGATAAGAACAAATCATTGTGTAAATAGCATTGATGAGATAAAAACCTTAGCAGACGCACTGAGTATTTGTGATGACGAATTACGACAAATTTTTATACGCCACCGCTTAAAGCAACTGTGCCGTGATTTCGCTCACAATGACTGGCAAAATCTACGCAAACAACAAAACGATACGCTACTAATAGAAAACGAAATCTGGACAGCCGCTACTTTAGAAAATCGCGTGTTAGTTGCATTGGTTTTACAACTAGACACAGCATTTATGCAGCGGTTTGTAACTGAATTACCTGTATTTTGGGAATTGATACTGATACAAGATTGGTTAGTGGTATTTAGTCGTTATAAAACTTATTTAGCACAAATAATGGATGAATCAGATGTTAAAGACTTTCTGACTAGAGCTATTCATAAAATCAGTACTATTAGTCAATCATTGGAAACAGTGGTTCAGTTGTTGAAATATTACTTGTTTGGTGATGTAGATAGTTCCACCCAAGATAACAATGCCTTACAGAGTCTTAAATCAAAACTTAAAAAGGAACAACAAGAGATGATTAATCGGCATCCTGATGTTAATGAATGGTTAGATTTATTGCGTAACGAATTTAATTTATATCAGCAATACATTACTTTAAAACCATTGTTCAATACATTGTGTTATGACAAAGACGGTTATGAAATAAATAAAATGCGTATTTCAGCATCATTAACACCGCTTGTATTAGCTCACAGTTGCTTAACAAGTATTCCACCTGCATGGCAAGGTGATAACACCACCATTTTTAAATTACGACAACTAAAAGCCTTTGATGAGCATTGGTTTAATACTGCGTTCTGTTTTACACTGAGTTACCTATCGCAACAATCCAACTATCAACAACGCTTACAACAGGAAACAGAGAAAATGATAAACGCTGATGAAGACGATTTAATCCCTGAAATTGATGATCTGATTAAGTTAGTTGAAAAAGAAATGAGTTCAGCAGTTCAAGAAGCTCAAAGCATAAAAACACAAGTGCCAATTTCATTTAAAAACAATGGTGAATTAAGAAAATTACGTTCGGACTATGAAACATTAAATAATGACCATGAGCAATTAACCGAAAATTTTAAGACACTAGAAATCAAGCACAATAACCTTGTCACTAATATCAAAACTGCATTTGATAAACGTGATGACGCGATACGCAAGTTATTAACCCAAGTTAAAATCTTACATCAAGCATTACAGGAAATTCGCCAGCAATTAGACCAATCAAAACAATCTGATGACTGAGTAGTGTTATGTCTTCTTATTTTTCACCGCTCATTAACCAACTCAGCCAACGTTCAGCAGAAGCTACACTCAGTATTTTGGGCATTAGTAATCCAGCGTTACGGCAGTTTTTATCCAATCAATTTAATTCCCCATTTGGCAATGAAAATAACTTTTTAGCCGACCCAGTGTTTGAAGCTATTTTTGGTTGGGAGGAAGCTAATCAAACGCTGGATCGTTTAGCTGGTTCATTGCTAGAACGGAAATTGATTGATGCAATGGATAAACCGCCCAGTGATTTAAAGGGTTATGCGTTTCGAAAAGAATGGCATCCCTATAAACATCAACGGCAAGCATGGGAAAAATTAGCGGCAACTGAGCCGCAATCCGTAGTTATTACCAGCGGCACAGGTTCAGGAAAAACCGAATGTTTTATGATTCCTGTGTTGAATGACTTAGTACGCCGTTATGAACAGCAGCAACAGCGGTTGATCGGTATACAAGCGTTATTCATCTATCCGTTAAACGCGCTGATTAATAGCCAACGTGACCGATTACGTGCATGGACACACGCCTTTGATGACAATATTCGTTTTTGTTTATACAACGGCAACACTGATGAAAAAGTCGTTGCCAGTTTTCAAAGAGAAACCCCGAATGAAATTTTATCGCGTGAACTGTTACGCGCTGAACCTGCGCCCTTGCTAGTTACCAACACCACCATGTTGGAATATATGCTAGTGCGGCAAATAGACGCGCCTATTTTAAAAAAATCTCAGGGGCAATTACGTTGGATTATTATTGATGAAGCCCACAGTTATCTTGGCTCGCAAGCGGCTGAATTATCGTTGTTATTACGTCGTGTTCTGCACGGTTTTGGTGTGGACGCTGAAAATGTGCGTTTTGTTGCTACTTCTGCGACTATCGGTGATAAAGACAGCGGTGTTTTACAAAGTTATCTAGCAGATTTGGCAGGGATAGACAGAGATAAAGTTACAGTAATTGGTGGTAAACGTGCTATTCCTGATTTGCCAAAGAATATCACTTTTGATTATTCAGCGGCGAGTTTGCAAGACTTACAAACATTAGAAAATGATAAGACCCGTTATCACGCCTTAGCTACTCATCCCACTAGCCTGAAATTACGCGAACAGTTCACCAGCAACAGCACACCCAAAACCTTAACCCAGTTGAGTGACACTCTGAAGATCTCGCAACAGGACACCTTAATATGGTTAGATGTTTGTACTAGCGCACTTCATGGCGATACACCGTTTTTACCACTACGCGCCCATTTATTTCACCAAGTCATTAACGGTTTATGGTGTTGTGTGGATAGTAACTGCTCACACAAAGCCAATACTTTATTGGCAAATGATAGTTGGCAATTAGGTATGGTGTACAGCCAACAGCGCGAAGTTTGCTTATGCAGCGCACCTGTCTATGAATTAGTGTTTTGTACTGATTGCAACAGTCCACATTTACAAGCCCATAAAACCAACATGGGGCAGTTGCTGCAAGTGTCACGCGAAGTGATTGATGAATTTAGCTTGCATATTGAAAGCGATACTGACGATGAAGACGATACGCCATCCACGCCTCAACATAGTGAAATCGTGGTATTAACCACTCGTGCCACTAAATTAACTTACAGCGTTCCCTTATCAAAAGAACGTGAATTAGGCGACACTAAAGATAGCATTATGGTTCATATTGTCGATACGGATAATAAGACTGTCATTAAAAACGAAACCTGCGGTGACTGTGGTTTTGATGGTGATAAGAGACAAAAAACTTTCCGTCGTTGTTTGCTAGGTACACCGTTTTATGTCAGTAACACTATTCCCACTTTGTTGGAGTTTTGCCCAGATGGTGATAATCCATCAGGTAGTCCCGCACGCGGCAGACGCTTAATTACCTTTACCGATAGTAGGCAAGGTACGGCAAGATTAGCAATTAAAGTTCAACAAGATTCAGAACGTAATCGTGTACGCGGTTTAGTTTATGAGATTGCCGCGAGACAGTTTAGTCAAATCGACACAAAACAACACATTGAGCTAGAGCAAAGACGGGACGATTGTTTAGCGAAAGCTGAAAGATACCAAGCCATTGCCGAAGTAGCGCGTGATTATCAACAACAAGCCGAAGAATTAACACTGCAACTAGAGCAGTTAAGCGAACCGCAACCGATAACATGGCAGGAAATCATTACCGAATTAAAAACACTGCCTGATATTGCACAATTTATGTTTTATTATTACCGTGACTTAAATAGAGTGCTTTTTTCAGAAGATAATGGTCGGCAAACGTTAATAGAAATTTTATTGTTGTGTATTTTTTATTATCGCCCTAAACGCGCTAATAGCTTGGAAACACTGGGTTTAGTTTCTGTTCAATATCCAGCATTAAGAGCGATTAAAAAAATACCAAATGGTTGGATAGCACTTACATTATCGGCAATAGAACAACAAACACTATCGAAAGAAGAAAAAGAACAACAAGCATTAAAACATTGGCAAGATTTTCTTAAAGTGTGTTTAGATTTTTATATACGCGGCGATAAGTTTGTTGCTGTACCGTATGAATGGATTAATTGGATGGGGATAACAATTTACCCTAGAGTATTGTTAGCACCTGATTCAACAGAATCAATAGGAAAGGGTGTTGGTAAATGGGTTTTAGTTAGGAAAAATCATAAACGGCAACATCGACTTATTCGTATTTTGGTACACGCCATACAATTAAATCTAAGTAACAAAGCGCATGAGGACATAATTAATGAAATCCTGTTAGCGGCGTGGAAAGCATTAACACAAGAAGCGCAAATTTTAAGTAGTGTTGCAGGCTCTTTAACTTATCAAATGAAACCCGAACAAATGGCGTTTTCTTGTATTCAAAACGCTTGGCTTTGTCCTGTCACCCATCGTGTATTGGATACTACTTTCAAAGGTATCACACCTTATCTGCCTTATCACCCTGAACCACATACTGCTGAATGTAAAAAATTGACCATATCAGTTTTACCTTATCAACACGGTTTTAGCGATGATAAGGAAAGACTAGCAACTATCAGAACGTGGATTGCCAATAACCCCGATATTACCGAATTACGCAAACAAAACTTATGGACAGATTTAAGCGACCGTATTGTTGAAGGCGGGGTATTTTTTCGCACCGCAGAACATTCTGCTCAACAACCAGCAGAACGCTTGCAACACTTTGAAAAACTATTCAAAGCAGAACAACTTAATGTCTTAAGCTGTTCGACAACAATGGAAATGGGTGTGGATATAGGCGGTATTACCGCTGTTGCTATGAACAATGTACCTCCGCATCCTGCTAATTATCTACAACGGGCAGGACGAGCAGGACGGCGACAAGAACGCCGTGCCATTGCTTTTACGATATGCAAAGACAATCCACATGAACGCAGTGTGTTTAAGCTACCGTTATGGGCGTTCACTACGCACATCAAGCCGCCCTCGATTACCTTGAGCAGTGAAAAAATTGTTGTTCGTCATGTGCATTCGCTGTTGCTGAGTTATTTTCTTAAACACGTTATAAGTGAACAGACACAAAACAATTTGAAACTGACTAGCGGCTGGTTTTTTTTAGACAAAGTACAGGTGTTTTTTACATGGGTAGAATCGTGTACGGATGACAAAAACTTAGCAACAGGCTTACGATTTTTGATTAAAGGCAGTAGTTTACAAGGCAAGCATTTAACCACGCTATTAAAAAATAGCGTGGAAGCCATTACTGCCGTTACTGATAAATGGCTATCTGAATATGAACCTTTGCAACAAGAACACGACACTTTAACCACAGCTAATCTAAACGATCCCTACACAAAACGGGTAAAACGAGATTTGGAACGACTAACAGGCGAATACTTGTTAAGCGAATTGGCAACACGCGGCTTTTTACCCAGTTATGGTTTTCCCACTGGCATTGCCAGTTTTGATCTGTATAGTATTCAGGATTACAAACGCACAAAGCGCGAAGACAAACAACGCGATGACAACCTGTCGATGATTAGAGCCAAACCCAGCCGTGATTTATCGGTAGCCATTCGAGAATATGCGCCCAGTAATAATGTGGCGTTAAATGGTCTAGTGTATCGTAGCGCAGGTTTGACTTTGAATTGGCATACACCTAGCGATCAGGTTCACGAAACTCAAAAATTGATGAAAATAGGGCGTTGCCATCAATGCGGTACAATGCAATATGGAGTTATCAGTAATTTTTCTTTACGCTGTAAACACAAAGGCTGTGAGGCAACATTATTACTTGATAACTGCCTTGAGTTTATTCAGCCTGCTGGATTTGCTGTGGATTTTTACAGCGAGACAACTACCGATGTATCTATGCAACACTATGTTCCCGTGCAAGAACCTTGGGTAACAGCTAATGGTGAACTTAAAAATGCGGAATTTGGCAGTTATCGTACTGATACACAAGGCAGTATTTTTTACCATAGTTCAGGTGAGGATGGACATGGTTACGCTTTATGTTGGCGGTGTGGACGCGCCGAATCTATGACGCAAGATAAATTACCAGATGTTTTTTTAAAACCCCATCAGAAATTACGCGGTAGCCCAGAAGGAAAATTAGCAAAATTTTGTGATGGTAATGAAAGCGATTTTTCCATAAAACGTAGTTTACATTTGGGCTATGTGGATAATACCGATGTATTAGAGCTGAACTTAAAACACCATAATACTGATAATTATTTGAATCATAATGACGAGACCGATAAACAAATCGCGTGGACGTTAGCAGTGGTATTTCGACAAGCCTTAGCGGATAGTTTAGGAATTTCCTGTGATGAATTAGGTTTTACAGTTAAACCTACTAAGTTACCCGATTGTTCTCAAGCAGTAGCGGCTATTGTAATTTATGATGTGTGCAGTGGTGGCGGAGGGTTTTCGTGTTCTGCTCCTAATTATTTTACTGGAATGTTTTCTAAGGCGCGTGGGTATTTGCATTGCAATTGTGAGGGTGTATGTCAAAACTGTTTGTTAGGTTTTGATACCCGTTTTTGTTTAGCTTATTTAAATCGCAAGGCAGCGGTGCAATTTCTTCATGAAATTGTTTTACATTAATGACCTTAATGGTTGCCATTTTTGTTCTGTTTTTTAAGTATTTTTTGAGTTCAAGATAAACGCTCGTTATTTCTTGAGGTATTTTTTGGTTGCATAGCCTATACGTTACGGAACTCACTGAGCTTAAGCGAATCCGTCTAGGCTTGTGAAAACCAAACTTCAAAACCTCCAACGGACGGTCTGTCGTTGACTGATTCGTTAGGCTAAATAGTACCGGCATACCAAATTACCGCAAAAAAACAACTAAAGATTGCCCGTTAACACACACTAAACAAATTTTACGGGTTCATTTTGTTAAGCCAATCGTTAAAGCGGCTAATAATGGCATTTTTACATCCATATTTATCAGCGATCTGTAAATACTTATCACCAGTAACAGAATCTATCACTGTTAGATTAAAGTGCATCTGTCTTGAACCTTCTGGAATACATGTATCGTTCCCACGTTCCAACGTGGGAATGAATCCTGTACCGCTCCTGCGGTACGAGACGCGGAGCGTCTCTACTTGGCTTAAATTTAACTTATCGATAGTAAATTGTATATTAGCTTGTTAGCTGAGAGGATTAAAAATAATGGTTACATTTTTAGATACAAATCTAAATTATCACTCTTCTTGGGATTCGTTTTTTAATAACCCTGATACTCAAGATTAGACTTGTTTTAACTGAAAAAAATGCTAACAATAAACTAAAATTTATTTAACTAAATGGCCTAAAAAATTGAAATTTACAGTTTCCGACTTAAAACAAGACAGGCAATGGCGATCTGCGATTGGCATGAGTCAAGAGC
>JAUYEP010000403.1 GCA_030689765.1 Methylovulum sp. | reverse complement strand
TTTTTAGGTTGTTCTATCACGAAATCTGGCTTGAAACAGCAGTTATCTGTATGAAATAACGTGATTATTTATTTAACACTATGATTTTTAATAAATAAACTTGTGTAGATACTTATGCTACCCAAGGGACAACATTAGTGTCATTGCTACTGTTGCTTGGGGCGCGGTATTCATGGGCGCGTTGTTGCTGTTGTGGCTGTTGTGACCTATGATTACTCCGTTGAGTATTGTTGTTGGTGACACTGTGGTACTTGCTAGCGTTTGGGATATTAGCCATTTGGTGTTCCTTTGTGGGAGAGTTGATGATGTGTTTATTTTAGTGACTTTGATCGCTACGAATAGGGAAGACAGCGGGAAAATGCGGCGTTAATTTTCTGTTTGATCATGTCAGGTAATCGAATTTTTTGGTATTGATAACTTGACGTGTGTTCTGGAGAGCTTTGTATTGGGGTTATATCAAAAAATACAAAGAAATTTGTGCAATACGCCTTCTTAATCTGTAGCCAGATAATTAATCTGGCAAACGCTGGTGTCCAGAATCATAGGTTTAAGCAAATGAAAAGAGATAGGTTTAGCGAAGAGCAGGCCGAAGCCATGCTTAATCGTGTAATCATGCACGTTCACGAAAACTAATCATCATTCTTCGATTAATGTCCGTTTTATCAGAATCTTATGCTGCGCAACATCTTTTACCGCTTGTAGTAAATCTTTGGCATTAGCTGGGGAACGGGTGAGGTATCAGTTTCTTGCCAAGCGTTCAGTAACCCCAAGTAATTTGCTACCGGTAAAATAATGGACAGCTTTCGCCTGTTAGCATCAATTATATGCTTGGGCTGTGTGCTAATGATTGTCCTTGCAATTTGTTATTAACTGTTCAGACACACAAATCTAATAAATAGGGTACGGTTTAACTTATTGATGCCTATGGCTTCTTAAATTAAGGCTTAGTTACCGGCATTTTTTCCCTCAGCTTTAAAAACCGCTGATACCTCGCCATTGAAATATCGCCTTGTTCTGCTGCGGCCCGTACTGCACAGCCTTTATCGTGTAAATGGCGGCAGTCGTTAAACCGGCAGTTGTCTTGCAGGGGTTGGAATTCGCGGTAGCCGTAAGCCAATTGTGGCGGGGAAAGTTCTGCCAATCCAAAAATGGCGACGCCGGGGCTGTCGATCAGATCGCCGCCTTCAGGCAAATGGTACAGCGTTGCGGCGGTGGTGGTGTGGCGGCCGTGTTTGGTCGTGGCTGAAATGGTGTTGGTTTTCAGTGCCTTGTCGGGAATAATCGCGTTGGTTAATGAGGATTTGCCGACGCCGGATTGTCCGGTGAAAATGCTTACCTGGTTTTTTAACACCTGCGTTAAGGTGTTAAGACCCGTGTTTTTAGCAGTGATGGCGCTAACTCTGTGCAGCGCATAGCCTAATGCCTGGTAGTCCAGCAATTCATTTTCGATAATGTCTGATTGTGGCAAATCAGTTTTATTGAGTACCAAGGCTGCGTCAATATTGCTATTTTCACAAACGGCGAGGTATTGATCCAGCAATAAAAAATCACAACTGGGTTCAACGGCAAAAACAATAAACACGGTATCAATATTGGCGGCGACCGGTCTGGGTTTGTCGCCGCGCGAGGGTCTTAGCAAGACTGAGCGGCGCGGTAAGATTTCTTCTATACGGCCTTGGTCTGGGGCAGAGAGTGTCCATAACACCTTATCGCCGACGGCTACGGTGTCCAGTTTCCTGCGGGTTTGGCATAGAATGATTTTGTTATCGTGTTCAACTGCAATACCCTGACCTAAATGAGAAATTACCAAGCCTTCAAGTAAGCCGGACATCAGGCTTTGGCTTCTAAATGGGCGATACGGATGGCGGCGGGGGGATGGCTGTAATGAAAAGCGGAATACAGCGGATCTGGCGTTAAGGTGCTGGCATTTTCTTCATAGAGTTTAACGAGGCCGCTGATCATTTTGTCGGCTTTGGCATTGTTGGCGGCAAAATCATCGGCTTCAAATTCAAATTTACGTTGGAAATAGGCGCTGATCGGTTGCAGAAAAAATGTAAATGTTGCTGAGACCAGCATGAACAATAATAACGCGGCGGCATGGGATTTTTGTTCCACCGCCACGCCCAGGCCGGTATAAAACCAGTCCTGATCGATTAGCCAGCCCAGTACGCCGAAGCCGATTAGGCTCATGATTGAGGTTGCAATCAGCATTTTGATGACGTGTTTATGTTTAAAATGCCCTAGCTCATGCGCCAGAACCGCTTCGAGTTCTTCTTCATCAAGTGAGTTGACCAGGTTATCGAAAAACACGATACGTTTGTTGTTGCCTAATCCGGTGAAGTAGGCATTGCCATGCCCTGAGCGTTTGGAGCCATCCATGATAAAAATACCCTGGCTGTTAAACCCGCAACGCTCCAGCAGGCCTTGAATGCGGTTTTTTAACGGGCCGTCTGCCATTGGCGTAAAGGTGTTGAATAAGGGTGCGATGACAGTGGGGTAAAGCCAGCTCATCAGCAGCGAAAAGCCCATTAAAATGGCCCATGCCCATAACCACCATGATGGGCCGATGCTGTCCATCACCCACAGAATGAGTGCGAGTAACGGCAGGCCGATTGCCGTGCCTAATGCCAGTTGCATCAGATGGTCTTTGATAAATTGTTGGACGGTGCTTTTGTTAAAACCAAATTGTTCTTCAATGACAAAGGTTTGATAGACACTGCTGGGTATTTCAACGAGTGTCATGACTAGAAAAATAGTCGCCGTGGCGGCGATACCGGCGATGAAGGGTGATTCGATCCAGCTTGCCCAGCAGGCAAACGCCAAGTTAATACCGCCGCCCAGCGTTAAAAACAATAGTGCAAACAGGCCAATAATCCGGTCTATATCACCTAGTTTGCCTTTGGCGATAGTGTAGTCGGCGGCTTTTTGATGGGCTTCCAGCGGGACACGGGTTTTAAACGCGTCAGGTACGGTGGGACGATGGTTTGCAACATAATCGCTCTGGCGTTTGGCGAGCCAAAACTCGACACCGAACGAAAGTGTC
>JAUYEP010000402.1 GCA_030689765.1 Methylovulum sp. | reverse complement strand
TTTTTAGTGAGTGAGTTCATTATTATTTCCTGACAATTATCGGTTTTGATTAGAGTATCTTAATGACGCTGAATATTGAATGAATCCCCGATAGTTAAAAATAGTCCCTAATTGCTTGCATAACTGAAGTTTCCTAAAAATTTATCATGCCACCATGCGTAGCAACACAGCCACCAGAGAATTTTTCGTGGGCTTGCCGGGTTTGGGGCAAACCTTATCAAAATCATCATTAAGGGCGGCCTCGGCGATAAGACGCCGAACATCCGAAAAGGCAAAGCTGGTTCGCCCCTTCACTTTATGCCGACGTTCCGGGTCGGCTTTCAAGCGATCCGCATAAATCCAGGTGATCGTTGACGCCATCATACAAAATTGCAGGTGGTTGTTTACCGCTTGAGCATTGCGGCACTGGCTTGTCCGGCTGCCGATGTCTTGTTTGAGCTCTTTAAAGCCCGATTCAATTTTCCATCGCGCCCCATAATACTCGATGATCTGTGTTACCGAAAGCTCCAGGTCAGTGCTGAACATCGCTATCCACTGGGTCTTACGGAACACCCAAACGACCCGAACAGGACATTTGAGTGTTTTCAGCATAACTACAGCGTCATAAGCGCAAACATCCCTGTGTTTACCGTAAAGGTTGACGGTATAGGTCTTGGCCTTTTGCCGAAACTCGGCGGCCATGTCGGTCACCGATCCCAAGAGTTTGCCGTACTTGCGGCGACGTCCACGCTGTCCAGACGGCGATGCTTCAGGCTGGGCATACAACACGTTATTACAGCGCAGCCGGGATAAAATATGAAAACGATCCCCTAATACCTTCCGGACCTGCCGCCACAGACTCTGGTTGCCAAACCAGCTATCCGTAACGACCAGCAGTGGTGAAGTGGCGAAATAGTGACCGATGCCTATCATCATCTGCCCTGCCAGTTCCAATTTAGTCTGAAAAGGCACTACTGTGCCTTTGATTTTGGCGCTAGCCTTTTCCGCGTCAATGGTTTTCTTGGCGAAGTAAAAACGAAAATCTAAAAACAAACAGGCCCAACGACCTTTGACTTGCTTCAGCAAGCCGACCGCGACAAAATTTTGTGCCCACGGATACTGGCTTTGATTGGCTTTGGCGGCATGATCAAAGATCGTCTCGCAACCGAAGATATTTTTCCCTACCTTGGGATTGATGCAGTCGTCTAAGGCCACCAACAGCCGACCGTCCGTTTCAGGGGAAGGTATCAATCCCCAAACAGTCTGCCAAAGCTTTTGCCAGGGCAATGTCGAAGACGCCATAAAGGTGTAAAAGCGCTTCTTTTTGATGTCAATGCCGAACAAGGTTACCAGGGAACGCAGTAAATTGGACGTCATCGACGATGTGAACGGGACGATGACAGCCAGTAGCGTGTAGGCTAATAATGAGGCTCGCTCCCGCCCCAGGTCGGTATCAGAAAAATGGGCTTGGAGGGGACGTAAAAGATCGCGTAGAATGAACATGAATGAGGCCGTTTTATTTGTATAATCAGTGGCTTAGAATCCTGTATTATACAATAAAACAAGACCTCATTCATCAATAAGTTATTGTTTTTTAAAGAACATCCGGGTAATTAGTAAACGAATATTAGAGAATGCTAATATTTTGCGAAAATTAGCATTCTCTAATATTCATGCTCCCGAAAAACTGGGAAACTTCAGGTATTGAATCCTACGTTGAAATGTATCACGCTGGATTATTTGTTAACCGTGGGCAAGCGCCCAACATAGAACAGGCAGGTAACTGGCTGAATCCAAACGGGAAAGGTCGAACCCTCTATATTGGTCAAAGAGCGTCTGGCAAACTTCTTCGGATTTATGAGAAGGGCCTTCAAATTGCGAATGGCTATCATGAAAAATTTCCAAACTGGCTACG
>JAUYEP010000399.1 GCA_030689765.1 Methylovulum sp. | reverse complement strand
GCTGTCGATGAACTCGGCGAGTGGCAAGTATTTATACGATTAGTTGCATCGGTAAACATGGTGCATCCTTAAATATCTGAGTTGGCTTTTAACGACTGCATATCCTCGTTACCCTGTAAGGCAGATAGGGATATGTCAGGAACAATTGCCGACGATAACGTTGAATAATGCCAACTAGGAGTTTTCAATCCCCAGCAGGTTAACTTAAAAAGTAGGTTAAGCATGGCGTTGTTGCGACCGAATGAGTTAGTCATGAAAATAGTGGCTTTAACGCTGTTACGCGAAATCTTCACCTGATCAGCATTTTTAAAATCAAGATGCCGCCTTATTTTTCTTAATGTCAAAACCGCCATGCCCAGTGCCCACAGGCAAAAGTTGCGTATTCCAACTTCATGGGTAGGCAGTAACTGGGTGTACTTAAGTGCGTTAGATAAATGCGCTTGTGCAACACTAATTAAATGCTCCAAGCCTTTTCTAAAATTTTTGGAACCGATGTCAGGCGAAAGGTTTTTAAGATCAAAACCGGTTTCTGTAAAAATATCTTGTGGGAGCCAGCACACACCACGTTCCGCATCATCCCAAATATCTTTCAGGATATTGGTCATTTGTAGCCCCTGGCCAAAAGAAACTGACAGGGCGAGCAGTTGTTGCTTGTGTTGTGCAATTTCTTCCGAGTAATGACAAAACAACTTGGTGAGCATTTCACCGACGCAACCGGCAACGTAATAGCAATACTTGTCCATATCGGTGAGTGTCGGAAGGCCTTTACGCAAGTTCAACGCTTGAAAAATAGGCATGCCTTCAGCCATTGTTTCCACACAGGATACCAATGCGGCCATTTGATTTGGATCAAAAGTGTGGGTAATTTGAATCACGCGAGGCAATACATGGATTAATGTGTGTTCGGCAGCGATGGTTTGTTTGGAAAGTAAGGGTGCGAGCTCCAGGGCAAAGACTTCCGAATTGTCAGCGGTTTTTACAACATTAATAAATTCGGCGCAGAAATATTGCTTTTGCCTAGGAGATAACGCCGCTTCATCCTCAATGGTGTCAATAATACGGCAGAGCAAATAGGCATTGGCAACTGTGCCGTACAACTTGGTAGGCAGCTGTGGGATAGTAAGGGCAAACGTTCTGGAAACGCCTTCAAGCAAGGCGGATTGGAAGGCATCGTCAGACAGTTGGCCAAGTAATTTTGGGTTTTCCAGTGATATTCGAGTGGCGCTCATAATATTTTGCTTGACCCGTAAGGTTTCAGTATTTGTTTGATGGCAATAATAGACTGTTTGTTGGTATTTTGCAAAGCAATGTTGTTTTAATGCCAATACTGGGATTTAAAGGGGGTTATAAGCATGTATTAAGAATAAAAACAGTGATTTAATTGTTTGTGTTGTATTTATGGTAATAACTCAAAAATGACACGCAATACATCGTTTTTCGCGGTATTGATGTAAAAATATGGAGTCGCTGGTTAAAAGATAGTATTCTAGTCGGTAATAGCTAAGCGATTGTATTATATAAATCCCTTGTGCGGAATGCTAAGGATGGCGAACAAAGAATAGTAGCCTGTTGTTTTTTTGTGGATATATTTTTTTGTTGTTTTATTGCTACACGCTTATTATTTTTAACTATTTTTGGGTGGTTTGAAATTCCAAACTACCGTTGGTCACAATTTTGGAGAGTTTGTATGGGTGTGCCTTTACGTCAACAGCTAACAGTCGGTAGTTATCTGATCAAGCAAAAATTTAAAGGGGTTAAAAAATATCCCTTAGTGCTCATGCTGGAACCCTTGTTCCGTTGTAATTTAGCCTGTTCAGGTTGCGGTAAAATTGATTATCCTGACGACATACTCGACAAGCGCCTTTCTTACGAAGAATGTATGCAGGCCGTTGATGAATGCGATGCGCCGATGGTGTCGATTCCTGGCGGCGAGCCGTTGATCCACAAAGAAATGCCGCAAATCGTTGCGGGCATTATTGCACGCAAAAAATATGTTTACTTGTGTACGAACGCACTTCTATTGAAAAAGCGGATTGATGATTATATGCCATCACCTTATTTGACCTTTTCAATCCATCTGGATGGAATGCAGGGGAGACACGACACTTCTGTTTGTCAAGAAGGCGTGTTTGAGCGTGCAGTTGATGCCATCAAGCTGGCATTGGCAAAAGGTTTTAGGGTGACAATTAATTGCACCTTGTTTCAAGGTGAACAAGCAAAAGAAGTCGCTGATTTTCTTGATTATGCAATGGGGCTGGGTGTTGAGGGGATGACCATTGCCCCAGGGTTCAGCTACGAACGCGCACCCCAGCAGGATGTTTTTATCAAGGGCAAAGATGTCAAGGAGTTATTCCGGGATATTTTTAAAATTGGCAAAAATAGAAACTGGAAATTAAACCATTCTTCGCTATATCTTGATTTTTTGGCAGGCAATCAGAACTATGAATGTACGCCTTGGGGCAATCCTACGCGCAATGTTTTTGGCTGGCAAAAGCCTTGCTATCTACTTGCCGATGAAGGCAATGCAGCAAGCTTTCAAGAATTATTAGAATCTACGCCATGGGAAAAATACGGTAACAGCAACAACCCCAAGTGTGCAAGCTGTATGGCCCATTGCGGCTATGAAGCGACAGCTGTTGAGGATACGTTGAAAAATCCATTGAAGGCATTGCTGGTATCCGTTAGAGGGCCAAAGACAACTGGCGGAATGGTGCCTGAACCAGCACCTCAGCATCCTGTGGAAAGGCCGCTATCAACACTCTCAGGAATTCCGATTAGAGTAGAAATGGCTGATTAACAGGCGTGCTGTGAACCGATAAATTACTGGGTTAAGGAGGTGGTGATGGTTTTAAAATATATGGCGATGATTGGTTTGGTGTGTTTTTTGTTTGGGATAAACCAAGCCCACGCAGAAGGTATAAGTAGCGCAAGGCAGGTCGTCGATAAATTTCAGGCAGAATTGACTGGTGTAATGAAAAACGGCAAACAATTAGGTTATGCCGGAAGATATGGAAAGCTGTTTGATGCGGTTTCCAGCAGCCATGATTTAACAAAAATAATCCGTATTGTTGTTGGAAAGGAATGGGAAAAACTCTCTGAGGCACAACAACAAAAGCTGGTTGATGCCTTTAGTAAGTTTAGCGTCGCTTCGTACGCACACAATTTCAAGGATTATGCCGGTGAGTCATTTGTGTTCGATTCGGAAGAGGAAACGACGAGAGGTGGTGTTGTTATTCATACACACCTTAATATTCCTGATGAAAAAGCAGTCAAATTTGATTATATGCTAAAAGAAATCGGCAGTAGTTGGCGTATTATCAATATTATTGCTAATGGTGTTAGTGATTTGGCATTAAAGAGATCAGAGTACACCAACATTTTGCAACGTGAAGGCTTTGATGCTTTAATAACCAAAATTAACGAAAAAATTGATGCTTATTCAAAACAATAGGTCAAAACTGTAGGTTTTATGGCGATGAAAAAATCTGGCAATATCACGGCTAACGGCAGAATGCAGCAACCATTTTCTTACGTGTTGATGGGAATGCTTGTGCTGGGCGGTTATACAACAAATTCAGTTGCAAACAGTAAAGCAGATCCTTATGAACATATTAATAGAAAAATGTTTGTTTTTAACGATCATCTTGATAATTATGTTGCCGAGCCAATTTCAAATGCCTACAAGTGGATCACACCTCAATTTGTACAAACTGGCATTTTCAACTTTTACAATAATTTAAAAAATATTAATGTGATTGTCAATGATGTCTTGCAAGCAAAGCTTGAGCAAAGCGTTAAAGATACCGGACGATTTGCGGTTAATTCAACATTAGGTCTGGTTGGTTTGTTTGATGTGGCCAGAGATATCGGACTCGAACAAAATGATGAAGATTTTGACCAAACTTTAGCCGTATGGGGCATTCCAAAAGGCCCATATATAGTTTTGCCGATATTGGGGCCTTTGACAGCGAGAGGTATTCCGGGGGCTGTCTTTGATACTGCCGCAAACCCATCGAGCTATGTGGGTGTACCAGTACAGCTGCTTTCGCTGCTAAATACGCGTGCAAATGCAGAGGGTTCATTAAAATTCATTGATGAAGCCGCACTTGATCCTTATGTTTTTACTCGCGAATCCTTTTTGCAATGGCGACATAGCCTAGCTACAGACGGCAAGTCGCAGATTACTTCAGATTTTGATGATGAACTGCAGGATTCTGAGCCGCCTTTATCAGAAAACCGTAAATCAGGCGTGACCCTAAGCCTAAGTCAATATATCAAAAAGTTTGAGCAGACTTCACAATCGTTCAGCAGCACAGCAGATGCATTCGATCAAGTAGCGCAGTCTTTTGAGGAAGCCAGCAACAAATTGGACAAGTTAAAAAACTAATCAGGTTGGATTTACTCCAGGGCACAAGCGCTCACACTTTTATGCCCTTCAGCTAAATCTGATTTACACAGCAATGCCTACTTGCAAAGCATCAAACCAGTCTAAAAAACGTTTTACGTCATTACCTTTAAAGATCCGTCCATGCTGCGGCGCTAAAATATCAATGTCCAGGTTTCTTACCCGTTCAATCCACGCTCTTTTTGCCTGGTTTGAAGGCATCCAACGCTGATGAAAATAGCGCATTTTTTCGATATGTAAATCAAAATTTTCAACAAACATGGGCGCACCCGGCGCTTCCAGTGCGGATCCAACATCACCAGACATCAGGATTCTAGCTTGAGGGTCATAGACATGAAAGTTACCCGATGAGTGCAAGTAATGGGCGGGAATAAGTTGCAGCTCCACTGATTCCAATTTGATAGTTCCGCCATTGTCAGGAATCGGTACATATTCAATGGATTCACACCCAAAATGACGTAAAAAACTTTCCCAGATTGCCGGCGCATGGAGCTTGGCGTTCGACAATGCCTGATCCCATAAGCCTAATGAGGAAATGACATCAGGATCCTGGTGAGAAGCGAACAGATCGGTTATTTGCTCAACAGGGGCATGATGCAAAACCGCCGCCATCATTGGCGCAAAAAGTTCAGAGCCGCCCGGTTCCAACAGTAAACACCGATTAGCGGTGCGCACGGCGTACTGGTTGCTGTCAATGATATTGACGGGTTTATTCTCATCCCGACCAAACATAATCCATTGATGCGTTCCTTCATATATTTTTGTCATTTTCATGAAAACAATGCCTTCTGGGGTCAACTATTGCGATAAAGGGATAATGCGATTCTACAACGTTGCACATTATCATGAATGGTATGTGCTGCCTTATCAACGCTTTCAGCAACAGCTTGCAGGCTTTGTAAATATTCACCTGCCTGAGAAGCTTCAATTCTTGAGTTTGCAGCAATAACCCTGGCGGCACGCGCATGATGCATAACTGCTTCAAGTTGATCGAGAAGTTGCTTGACATCGCGTTTAAATTGTCTCTGGCACAATTCCATCGAAAGTTTCGCATGCTCTAGCGGTGGCTGCATAGATTGGGCATAGGGCGCATCTTTGGCTATTTTTACAACTAACTCAAATTTATTATATGCAATGGTTTTACGATATTCATTTACCGTTAGTTGATATAACGATAAGGCATAGACATTTATGCTGGTAACCAGCTCAATTGTTTCTTTGGCCAGTTCGTTAATAAAGTCGGTGATGGGCTGAAACCCCTTTGCCTTATCGCCAGCCCTGAATGCAATAGCCTTGGCATTAGCTGCAGCTAAAGAAATTTCCTTGGCGACCACCATCACGGCACTTAATTCTGAAGTGATGGACGCGACTGCAACAAATTGTGATTTGGTCTGATTATTCATAGTTAATTACATAGACGTAGTATGTCAATTTAAAAATCACGATGCGGCTTACTTTTACAAGGATACTGACGGAATACGCATCGATGTAGTTAAGTAAAACCTTATGAAGCCCCCCCTGTCCCCTGAAAAGGGGCAGGGGGGCTGATGACCTACAGTCAGCTGACCCTGATTTGTTTGACTAAGGTCAAAATCTTGTTCGCCACGTCTTCTAATGGCGTAACAATGTCGGCACAACCTAGTTTGAATGCAGCACCCGGCATTCCCCAAACTACGCTGGATTGTTCATCCTGTATAACCGTTTTAGCCCCTGCATCATGCATTTCTTTCATTCCGGCAGCGCCGTCTGATCCCATTCCTGTCAGCAATACCCCGATAGCGTTACTGCCTGCACATTTGGCAACGGAGCGAAATAACACATCAACTGCGGGTTTATGCCTATTAACAGGCAGGTCATCACTTAAATGAATATAATATTTACCCGCTTCTTTGACTACCAGCATGTGTTTGTCACCTGGGGCAAGGTAGATATGCCCGTCTTCAACTAACTGACCATGATGTGGAATACTCGCTGACATTGCTGTTACAAGGTCGATGTGCCGGACAAATGACTCACTGAAAGCTGCCGGCAAATGTTGCGTTATAAACACGGGGGGCGTATCTGCAGGCAAACATCTGGCAACTACTTTAATGGCTTCAGTACCCCCCGTAGATGCACCAATTGCGATAATTTTATTGCTGAAATGCGTTTGTTTTTGTAGGGATGTTACTGGTGGTGGAGTGATCTCGTTATTGTGTCTTGAAACAGTATCAGCCTCCCTGGTTTTAACGGGCCTATAATCAACATTCCGCACATTAGCCTGTGCGGCTGTTTTTACTTTTTCAATTATTTCATCGGCGTAGTCATTTAGTGTTTTAACAACATCGACTTTGGGTTTAAATATAAAATCTACCGCACCCAGTGCCAGTGCTTCCAGCGTAACTTCTGCGCCTTTTTCTGTCAGCGTTGAAATCATTACAACCGGTGTTGGACGTAGACGCATTAAGTTCCTTAAAAAAGTTATCCCATCCATGTGCGGCATTTCAATATCCAGCGTCAATACATCTGGATTTAGTTGTTTAATCATTTCTCTGGCGATTAGGGGATCTGCCGCAGTGCCGATTACCTCGATATCCGGCGATGATATCAGAACCTCGGTTAAAATTTTTCTGATTAAGGCCGAGTCATCGATGATCAATACGCGTATTTTATTCATATCGGAATAACCTAAAATTATTAGTGCTACAGCAAATAAACAGGCCAATTTTAGAATTCATTATTCACTTCTCCTGAAATTGGCTTCTGATGCCATGATGACTTTAGCGATGATCTCTTCAGCATAATCATTCAATGTATTTTCTACATTAACTATAGGCTTGGCTATAAAATCCACTGCACCTAAAGCCAATGCCTCTAAAGTAACTTCCGCATTGCTTTCTGTAAGCACAGAGATCATCACTACAGGCATGGGCCGAAGGCGCATCAGATTTCGTAAAAAGGTAATTCCGTCCATACGCGGCATTTCAATATCCAATGTCAGTACATCAGGATTTAGTTGTTTAATCATTTCCCGGGCCACAAATGCGTCTTCAGCAGCGCCAACGACTTCAATGTCTGGTGATGAATTTAATATTTCAGTTAGCACCTCTCTGATTAGTAATGAATCATCAACAATCAGTACGCGTATTTTTTTCATGCCTTACCCTTAGGGTGTGGGAATCCTAATTATTAGAAAAGCTCTACATCACCTGCGACAGGTGCATTCTTGATATTATCGAAGTACTGACGCTCCCGTTGTACAATTGTCGCGTTATGGAGATCCTGTATTCTTTTCATTCCAACTTTCCCTGTTTGGGGGAAATATATAATTTTTCTTGGATAGATATCACCTAAGTCTTTGGATAATAAAAGCAATCCTTCTGTGTCGATATAATCCAATACAAATTCAATGTTTTTAATCCCGATGTCAGTTAACGTGGGTATTATTTTGCCGCCGCCGAATACTTTAACTTCAAGATTCTTTCTTTTTCCTCCATTGCTTAATATCGTATTAATTAAGTGTTCCATTGCAAAATTGCCATATCGGGTCGCATTACCTACAACAGTCTCATTACCCTTTTTCATCTTTTCCGATGTGGTGACCGGTAACATGAAATGGTTCATACCGCCTATACCCGATTCCTTGTCGCGTATACAGGCAGATATACAAGAGCCTAAGACAGTTGTAATCAATTCATTTTCCTTGGTGACATAATATTCGCCAGGCAAAATCTTTGCCGCAATAATTCCATAGGCCTTGTCCAAATAGCGATTTATTTGTTCAAAACCTACAATAGAGGGGCTGCTGATATTATCCTTATTACTCATTATAGATTACTTGATTTTCCTGTAACTGGTGCATGCCACCAATTCAAGTTCGGTTGAAAGTTGATTTAATGATTCTGAATGTCCAATAAATAACCATGATCTGTCTGCCAATATTTGTGCATATCTTTTAGCCAACATTATTTTAGTCTCGCGATCAAAATAGATCAGCACATTTCGGCAAAAAATAAAATCGAAAGGGCCGTTCATAGGCCATTCCTGCATTAAGTTTAACTGCTTAAAACTTATCATTTTTTGTAATTGAGGATTGACCCTTACCTGGCCTGATTGAGAAGATTTACCCCGCATAAACCACCGTTTAAGCCTTGTTTCAGGGATGCCGGCCACTCGTTCGTCAGCATAAACACCCTCCGCAGCTGACCGTAATACAGCGGTATCGAGATCTGTAGCTAAAATTTTTATGTCCCAATTCGCCGGTACGTTTTCCATTAAAGTGATTGCTATCGAGTAAGGTTCTTCACCGGTAGAGCATCCGGCAGACCATACCCTGATTTTTTGTGTACTTTTATTTCTGATTAATAACTCAGGGATAACGGTATCACGAAGATAATCAAAATGATGGTTTTCCCTGAAAAATGCAGTTAGATTAGTGGTTATGGCATTAATAAATTCAGTAAATTCCAGATCTGGGTGATCGTTGAGATATTGACAATACTCCTTGAAATCCCTTAACCCAAGCTTTCGTATCCGCTTGGATAGCCTAGAATAAAACATGTCGAAACGCTCATCAGGAACCTGAATTCCGGAATATTGATTGGATAATTTTCTTAAAAAATTAAAATCATCAAAAGTGAATTTAAATTCACGCCCCTTTTCTTGTACTGCCATATGTCAGACTATTTCCTGGCGCTGTAGCTTGGGATTACCCTAAAGGGCATAAAATGTTTTAGCCGTAAACCAACATGTCGAAGTCGAAAATGTCTGGTTATATCCTCTGGGGCATAAGAATTCACGCTTTTATGCTCCAAAGGGTGTGCGGGTAAATCCCAACCAACCTAAACATCAAGGATCTCCAGCAAACCCAGTAGCTTGGCAGATTCAATAAACCTGGGTGATGGCGAATTAAAAACAACTGTTTTTTGCAGTTTGACGCTATCTTTTTTCAGCGCGACAAGTAGTTGTAATGTAGCAGTATCTATCGATGCCACGTCTGAAAGATTTATTTCAATATAGTCATTGGCAGTCAGAACTTTTTTAAGCTTTTCGTGCAATGCAGATACATTTTGGATACTTAACGCGGCATCTAAATGAACGGGGCTTTGGTTATAATTTGCATCGTCATTTTCATCAGCATCTTGAAGGCTTTGATTTGAATAATTAGATTCCAGCACATTATCATCAGCCATGATTGATTGCTGTAACACTTCTATTTCTTCTTTTGCGTAATCTTCAACTTCTTGATCCATCCAGGCTAGCGGATCGTATCCGATTAGGTTATTTTTATCATTTTCTGTTTCGTCATTTTTTGACATACATCACCCTGCCTTCCATAAAATCAATTGCAAGCTTACGGAAATCCTTTGCTGACTGACTTCCAGGACTATATTCTAAAATGGTTTTGCCAAAACTTGGACATTCTGCCAATAACGTTGTTTCTCTAATGGTTGTCGCTAATATTTGGTTGGGGAAATGTGACAGCAGAATATTCAGCACTTGTCTCGATATTTTTCTGTTTGGTGTATAGCGCGATATAACTAACCAAGAGGTATATTGCTTTTTCAACACCTTTTCAAATTTTTTCACGGTGCCCATTAAATGGGATAACCCTTGCAAAGCAAGAAAATCGCTGGTCATTGGAACCAATATTTCATCAGTTGCAAACAGCGCATTAACAATGAGTAATCCAGATGACGGTGGGCAGTCAATAAAAACATAGTCTTGGCATTCAAGCCCTGTTTGCAAGGCATTTTTTAATAAGTCGCCACGGTGAGGGCTATTTTCTGTTAATTGCTCAATTTCCTGAAGCCTTGAACCAGATGTAATTAACTGCAGATTATCCCTTACCTGGATGATTTGTTGCTGGATGGTTTTTTCCCCCCTCATCACTTCATCAATACCGCCATGTTGTTGCAAGCGAATACCTAGCGATACCGCCAAATGGCCTTGGGGGTCAAGGTCAATTACGGTCACTTTTTTTCCTAATTCAGCAATGGCATGGCATAAGTTCGCCGAAGTTGTTGTTTTACCAACGCCGCCTTTCTGGTTTATGATTGCGACAACCCTCACCGCTTACTCCAAATTATCAAGGCTCTCAAGCTCATCAGGATTAAGTAATTTATCAACGTCCAACAACATGATCATGTTTTTCTTATAAACATGCATGCCACGCATGTAACGCGTATCAATTTTTGTACCAAAATTAGGCGCTTTTTTTATTTCATCCAGTTTTATATCCAGTACATCAGATACCGCATCAGCGACGATGCCCATTACAAAGGTACTGTTCCGATGTTTGACGCACAGGACGATAACAACAGTTTTTTGATTGTAATCGCTATGCGCTAGCGAAAAGCGCTCCCGTAGATCAACTATAGGTACAACCGAACCACGCAAGTTTAAAACCCCTTTAATAAAGGCTGGCGTATTGGGTATGATGCGCACCGCTTCCCAGCCCCTTATTTCTTGCACTTTTAAAATGTCCACCCCATAGGCTTCGCCTGCAAGTTGGAAAGTAAGAAATTGTTCAATCTGGCTCTGTTCTAGCTGATTATTTTTGGCTTGCGTATCAGTCGTCATAGTTATAGCGCCCCGCAGATTTATAGTGCAGCGTTAACATCAAAATTCTTCCCATTCGACATCATCAGCTGATGATTTAACCGTAGGCACCGATTTTATTGCAGCACTTTTTTTTATTGGTGCAGTTTGTATTTTAGCGGTAGGTATCGATAACCTGTCGACAGTAGATCTTGGCGCTGCAGCGTGTGATTGTGAATTAATTTTAAAGAAATTAAGTAAATGTATCATGTTGGTAGACTGCTCGCTCATCGAGATGCTTGCAGCGGAAGCTTGTTCAGCCAAGGCAGCATTTTGCTGGGTTATCTCGTCCAGCTGCCCTACCGCCATGTTAACTTGCTCAATACCTGCCGTTTGTTCAGAACTTGCGGCAGCAATTTGGGCAACGATTTCACTGGCTTTCGCGACGCTGCCCACAATTTCATTAAGCGCAACGCCCGTTTCGTTAACAAATGCAGTTCCTGTGCGCACTTTTTGCACACTATTTTGTATTAATTCATTACTTTGTTTTGCGGCGGCAGCACTGCGTTGCGCCAAATTACGCACTTCTGATGCGACGACCGAGAATCCACGGCCTTGCTCGCCAGCTCTTGCTGCCTCTACCGACGCGTTCAATGCCAATAGATTGGTCTGGAAGGCAATTTCGTCAATAACAGAAATGATTTCAGCAATCTGATTGCTGCTTTCATTTATTTCCTGCATTGCGGTGATTGCTGATTTAACCACATTGCCCCCTTTTACCGCTAAGTCTTTTGCAGAATTTACGGCTTGGCTAGCCTCATTTGCATTGGCTGCGGTATTTTTTACAATGCTGGTCAATTCTTCCATACTGGCCGCAGTTTCTTCCAAATTGGCAGCCTGCTGTTCTGCGCGGTGCGAAAGATTGTTGTTTCCTGCCGAGATTTCTTGTGATGAGCTGTCTATAAAGTCTGCGGCATCTCTGATTTGCACAAAAACTTCGCTGAATTTAGCAACGGCTTCATTGATATTGTCTTTGCACTCGCCATAAATACCTTCATAGTGATGGGTGATGGTCTTGGTCAAATCACCATTGGCCAGATTTTTCATAATACTGCCAATATCTGCAAAAATACGCTCAAGGGTCTGATTGGCAATAGTCTCTTTAGTTACATCAGAGGCATACTTGACTACCTTATACGGCTTGCCGTTGCTATCCAGAATCGGATTGTACGAGGCACGTAAATAAACCACGTTTCCGCTTTTGCTGATGCGTTTGTATTCGCCTGCATCATGCTCGCCACGCTTCAGTTTTTCCCAAAACTGACGGTACTCTGCGCTCTGCGCAAACACGGATTCAACGAACATACTGTGGTGTTTGCCCTTTATTTCCTCCAAGCTATATCCCGTGGCATTAAGAAATAAGTCATTGGCTGTAATAATGGTTCCATCCAGATTAAATTGGATGACAGCTTGGGATCTGCCGATAGCTTCAACTTGGCTGATAAAGTCCCTGTTTATCCTGTCTTTTTCTTGAAGGTGGCACTCGCGTTCTTTACTGTTAGCCAAATCGGCGTTAAATTTAACACCTAATGAAAACAATGCCCGTAAGCAATCACCAATCTGATCATTTCGGGTCAAATCAACAGAAATTTTGAAGCTATCATTCAGGAAACGGTAAGTAATGCCAATAAATGTTTCCAGGCTACTGCCAATTGTGCCAAACAACTCGATAGCGGTTACCGTCGCGATGGCCGCTAATAAAGCAACTAACGCCAATGCTGTGTAATTTTGAGCCAATACCAATTGATACATCAGGAAAAAATTGGGTAATAACAGTGCGGTTAGTGCTAGCCCGCCTTTTTTCCAGATGGCCATTTCGCGGATCTGTTTGAACTTTGCGGTCGATTTGCTAGGCCGCAATTTTGAGGTTTTTGGATTGCGTTTTTGGTTCTTCTGGCCGGTATTGTCTATTTTATCGCGGTTGACGGCATAGCGGACGGCAAGGTATTCGTATACCTTGCCGTTAGTGTAAATCGGCGTGATATTGGTCTCTGTCCAATAAAAATCACCACTTTTGGTACGGTTTTTTATTATGTCATGCCAAGGTCTGCCTTGTTTTAATATTGCCCATAACTCTTTGTAGAACGCTTCAGAAACGTCAGGATGGCGGGTCAGATTATGATTTGCCCCTATAAGCTCTTCACGGGTAAAGCCACTTGTTTCAACAAAGGCATCATTTGCGTAGGTGATAATCCCATCCAGATTGGTTCTGGTAACCAAAAAAGCACCTTTTGGCATCAAAACTTCTTTATCTGTTACAGGCATATTGGTTTTCATTTTAGATCCATTGTGCTAACCGAGGGGGCGCTTACCAGTTGAATTTGCGAATTTTAATTTTCGTTCTGATCCAAATCTTCTAATTGGAGCAGCTTATCAACGTCAAGCAACATTACCATGCGCTCATTGACGGATACTAGGCCATTAATAAATTCGTTGCTGATCTTTGTGCCAAAATCTGGGGCATTTTGTATTTTGGTTTGGTCGACACTAATGACATCTGAAACCGAGTCAACTACGACACCCATCGTGCGTAGTTTTTTGCTGTCGCCTGTTTGCAAGACAACGACGACAGTCAACAGGGTGTAGTCAGCACTCTTCAACTTAAACCGTTCCCTCAAATCAATAATCGGTACGATAGATCCACGCAAATTGACTACGCCTTTTTCGTAGGAAGGGACATTGGGTATACGCGATACCGGCTCCCAGCTACGTATTTCCTGAACTCTAAGAATATCAACGCCATACTCTTCCTTGCCTAGAGTAAAGCTCAGATATTGTCCGTTGTTATCCAGCTTTTTACTGTAGCGGTCCTGATCACGCTCTTTATTTTCAGATTCTTGCGGTATGTTATCGTTCATGATACGGGCTGTGTGGATTTGATTGATAAGATGTCAACGGCTTGAGAAACGGACCAGACCTGGAACATCGAGAATCAGCGCAACCGAACCATCGCCTAAAATGGTTGCGCCTGAAACACCTTCTACGCGGCGATAATTAGCTTCCAGTGATTTAATGACGACTTGCTGTTGGCCTAATAAATCATCAACAAACAAACCGCAAAGTACGCCCTGACCTTCTACGACGACAATAACACCTTCGGTCATTTTTGATGTATTGCGAGGCTGCACGTTAAAGATTTTGTGCATCCGGATAATAGGTATGTATTGATTACGCAAGCGAAAGGTTTCTCCTTTGCCTGCGACCTTATTGAGCATTCTTTCAGTGATATTAATGGACTCAATAATTGAAACTAACGGTACAATGTAAGTTTCGTCGCCTACCGCGACCGATTGTCCATCAAGTATTGCCAGCGTCAGTGGCAAATGGATAGCAATGGTCGTCCCTTTGCCGAGTTCTGAGGCTATTTCTATATTGCCGCCCAGCGCTTCAATATTCCTTCTGACCACATCCATACCCACGCCGCGACCGGAAATGTCAGTCAGTTTCTCGGCAGTTGAAAAGCCTGGCATAAAAATGAGTTCAAATGCCTGTTTGTCGGTAAGCGTGGCATTATCTTCAATGAGGCCTTTTTCTATCGCTTTGCCAATCAGTTTTTTTCTGTTCAGCCCGTGACCATCATCGATAATTTCTATTACAATATGGCCGCCGCGGTGATAGGCCCTTAATTCGATAATTCCTGTTTCCGGTTTCCCTGCCGCCAGACGGGCTGCAGGCATTTCTATGCCGTGATCGAGGCTGTTTCTGATTAAGTGAACTAGAGGGTCGTTAATCAGTTCAACGACGGATTTATCAATTTCTGTATTTTCTCCAACCAGTTTCAGTTCAATTTTTTTGCCTAATTTGCTGCTGATGTCATGAACCAAGCGAGGGAAGCGGCTAAATACAAAGCTAATGGGCAGCATCCTTACATTCATTACACTTTGCTGCAAATCCCGGGTATGCCGTTCTAATTGGGCGAGCCCCTTTTTCAGTTGGTCAACCTTGTCCATTGAAAAATTTTCGCCGACCAATCCGAGCATGGACTGGGTGATGACAACCTCGCCAACCATATTGATTAGCGCATCAATTTTTGCAGTATCAACCCTGATGGAGCTTGCAGCTTGCACGACATTTTTAGCTTGCTCAGCCTCTATTTGGGCGGCCTTAACAGGCCCTTTGGCGATAGCAGCTTCGATTTCGACCGGAGCTGATATCGAACTGGCCACCGTGGCAGGAACTGGATCGGCTTCGGTCTCTTTTATGGCAGGCGTGGCAGGTGCGGCTTTCTTTGTAACAGGCGCGGCTTTAACAACAAGGGCTTGGATGTCCAGTTCGCAGTCACCTTCTACCCAGTTAAAGATCTCCTTGATTTCTTCGGCGGGAATGTCGCCAGTGACTTTCAAATCCCAGGATATATTGCATTCCTCTGGATCAAGTTCATAAATGCTTGGGATATCCTGAATATTGGGAAATGCCGTTAATTCACCCAACTCAGCCAATTCCCGAAACATCCTTACCGGGTCGTTGCCTGTTTTAAGTAGATCGAGATATGGACAGAAGGCTATTTTCCAGCCTGGTTCATTCAATTCAAAATCTTCAGTTTTGTTTAAATCGTCAACATCGGTTGCTGCAATTGGGCTAATCGTGATAGGTGCTGGTGCTGATGAATGTTCAGTTTTTGCAGATCCATTCAACTCCTGCTCCAATGCGGCCTTATGTTTTGCCACGCCCGCTTCTTCAACTGCCTGCTCGTTCTGGATGGAGGTCAGCATTTCCCTAAGGCAGTCGACTGACCCAAGCAACACATTGATAGCCGTTTGGGTTACCTTTCTACGTCCATCCCGCATTTCATCAAGCAGAGTTTCCATAATATGGGTGAAATCAGCAACCATGCTAAAGCCAAAGGTTCCGCTGCCGCCTTTAATCGAATGCGCTCCCCTGAAAATGGTGTTGATGACTTCAGAATCAATATCACCCATGTCAAGATTCAGCAATCCTGCCTCCATAGCTTCCAGACCTTCGAAACATTCTTCGAAAAAAACCTGATGGAATTGTGACATATCGATGGACATAAACTTACCTGTGCGTCTTTGAATTCAATTAAACAAGGCTAACATTCAACCCAATACTTTTTTTAAGGTCTTTAATAATTGGTCAGGGTCAAAAGGCTTAACTATCCATCCGGTGGCGCCTGCAGCCTTTCCTTCCAGTTTTTTTTCCATCCCTGATTCGGTTGTCAGTGTCAGCATTGGGGTATATTTGTAGTTGGGAAGCAAACGCAAATCCCTAATTAGGGTTATGCCATCTTTATTCGGCATATTAACGTCCGTAATAATGCAATCAAATTGTCTAGTTTGCGCTTTAGTTAAGGCATCAACACCATCTACAGCTTCTTCTACATCATATCCAGCACTTTTTAAGGTAAATGTAACCATTTTTCTCATTGAGGCTGAATCGTCAACTGCAAGAACACTTGCCATTGTTTTCTCCATTAAGTTCAATTTTCAAAGCAAAAACTATGAATGTTTTAATTGTAACATTCAAGGTTTTTGAAATTATATATAAATTTTTTGCGCAATATTGTTGAAATTATGTGTACAGCACATGATGATTATCTAGTATAGCCTACATCTAGGTGAAAGCCTCGCCGGATTCGGTAAGCAGCGCAACAACTTCCCCTGATAGCCCCCGTCCACTTAAATTCTGCGGATTTCCTTACAGCTACCGGTTAGCCGTTGCAAAAGGGGCTTTGCACCATCACGATCCTGAACAGAAGCGGCCGTCACCACGACAACAACCAACAATGGCCCAATCGTATCGGCCAGGATATGAACACACATCGGTAATGGGTTAAATCTGTAATTTTGCATGAATATCCACCCCGAACTCGACTTTGTTGATTAGCAAGCCGATGACGGTGTCGTGCATAATTTCCCGCTTCGAAAAGCAGATGGTTTTTCTGGCAAGGCGTTTGATCCAAGTCCGGAAGTTCAAGTTTTTGCGTTCACAATTTGGGTGTTGCGCTTGCCCACG
>JAUYEP010000041.1 GCA_030689765.1 Methylovulum sp. | reverse complement strand
AAGAAGGCGTAGTTGCTGGTGGTGGTACTGCACTGGTACGCGCCTTATCGGCATTGGCTGGACTTGAAGGCATTAACCATGACCAAACCGTCGGTGTCAACATCCTGCGTCGCGCGATGGAAGAGCCATTACGTCAAATCGTTGCTAACGCTGGCGATGAGCCTTCAGTCGTGTTTAACGAAGTCCAAAAAGGCACGGGCAGCTTCGGTTACAACGCAGCGACAGGTCAATACGGTGATATGATCGAAATGGGTATTTTAGATCCTGCGAAAGTGACCCGCACTGCATTACAAAATGCAGCCTCTGTTGCCGGCTTAATGCTGACTACAGAAGTTATGGTTGCGGATGCGCCTAGCGACGAAAAAGGCGCGCATGGCATGCCGGATATGGGAGGCATGGGCGGTATGGGCGGCATGATGTAATTGCTGTTCTGTAGGGGCGTTGCACTGCAACGTCTCTAGCTTATTTAGTTTTAAAAATAAAAAGCCCCGATTTGCAGTTATTGCAGTCGGGGCTTTTTTAGCTTTAACGCTGGGTTTTTCAAGCAAAAATAGGGTTAAAATAGTCATTTGCAACGTACATTAAACCTTTGCCCACAAAGAGGATTATAAATGAACGCCTTAACTTTTAGTTATGTCCGCCAAAATTTTGCTGACATCATGCGAGCGGTAAATGATGACCATGCGCCCGTTGTCGTTACCCATCAAAATGCCAAGCCCGTAGTGATTATGTCGCTTGAAGATTACCAAAGCCTTGAAGAAACGGCGTACTTGTTAAGAAATTCTACCGGCGCACAACGGTTGCTTGAGTCGGTAGCAGAATTACGCGCTGGTGATGGTGTCGTCAGAGAATTGCTGCATGATGATTAAATTTTCAAGCAAAGGCTGGGAAGACTATCTTTATTGGCAATCAACAGATCGGGCGATGTTAAAACGCATTAACTTGTTGATAAAAGAAATAGGACGCGAACCGTTTGCAGGCAAAGGAAAACCAGAACCATTAAAACACCAACTATCGGGTTTTTGGTCAAGACGTATCGATGCACAACACCGATTGGTTTATGCCTACGGGGATGATGCCGTGCTGATTGCCCAATGCCGTGACCATTATTGAATGGTAACCACCGTGGTGGTAGATAAATAATGGCAACTTATGAATAGCGTCAAAGCCAAACACATTTTCGAAGAACATATTAAAAAATCCCGCTTTATTGGCGTTATTGCGCCTTGTGCAAATGAAAACGATGCTTTATTGTCAAGTCCCGCCTGATCATAATCCTTTTTAACAAACAATTCAGGCTTATCTTCTTGCCATTTTTGGACGGCTTGGATAGGTGTTTGATGGTTGATGGCGCGTTGTGGAATATGATGATTATAGATAACCAGGTAGCTGAGCAAGGTCTTCTCCAATTCCTCTGCGGAGCTAAATCGGGTTTGCTTGAGCAGTTCGCTGATCCGTCCATTAAAACGCTCCACCATGCCGTTGGTTTGCGGATGGCGAGGCGGACTCAAACGGTGCTCAATGCCAAGTCCGGCACAGGCCTGGTCGAAGCTGTGCTGCCCCGTAGGCTGCTTGCCTTTGCTGGTGAAGCGGTCGGTAAACTGGGTGCCATTGTCAGTGAGCAGCTTGACGATTTTCATGGGCGCGGCTTCTGCAACGCGCTTGAGGAAATCGACGCTGCTGGTTTCGGTCATGTTATCGTAAACGGCAAGAAACACCCAGCGGGTGGCGCGGTCAATGGCTTTGAGGCGGTAGCGGCGGCTGTCCCCGTCAGGCATTTTGGGCAGGTATTTGATGTCGATGTGCAGGTAGCCAGGCTCATAATCCTTAAACGTTTTGGTGGGCTGCGCGACCCCGCCTTCCACTTGTGGCCATAAGTATCTACACAACTTTAATTGATTTTAAAACAATGTGTTATATGACATTCCTTGCAGATAATTGCTATATTTTTAGGTTTTTCTATCACAAAATCTGGCTTGAAACAGCAGTTATCTGTATGAAATAACGTGAT
>JAUYEP010000389.1 GCA_030689765.1 Methylovulum sp. | reverse complement strand
GGTGGGCGTTTCCGGCACTCCCAAGCCTCGGAATGCCGGAAACGCCTGTCCTGCGCTAAGGCGCGGACAGGCTTATTCCGGCCTACATTGAGATGTGTATAACGACGAGAGCTGGAGCTTGGGAACGAGCGTAAACCTTCTACGGATCTTTCGATTATCTCACCAAAAAATTCCGCAATAGGTCATGCCCATGCTCAGTTAATATTGATTCTGGATGAAATTGCACGCCTTCAATATCCAGCGCTTTATGCCTTACACCCATGATTTCATCGATTTCGCCGACATCATTTTGCGTCCAGGCGGTAATTTCAAGGCAATCCGGCAAGCTGGCTTGTTCGATGACCAGCGAGTGGTAACGGGTGGCGGTAAATGGGTTGTTCAGGCCTTTGAACACGCCGCTATCCTGATGATAAACCAGTGAAGTCTTGCCGTGCATGATGCTTTTGGCATGAATAATATGGCCGCCAAACGCATGGCCTATGCTTTGATGCCCAAGGCACACACCCAGAATCGGTGTGCGTCCGGCGAATTTTAAGATGGTATCGACGGATACACCGGCTTCTTTGGGGGTGCAAGGGCCAGGGGAAATGACGATTTTATCGGGTGATAGGCGTTCTATATCGCCAATGGTTACCTGATCGTTACGTACCACCGTGACCTCCGCGCCTAACTCACCGAAATACTGCACGAGGTTGTAGGTGAACGAGTCGTAATTATCGACCATAACTACCTTAATTCCCCCCTTTGAAAAAGGGGGGCTAGGGGGGATTTTTATCACGCTCATGCCTGTTCCCCTTCCAATCCGGCTTCCGCCATGGTGACGGCGCGGAAAATAGCGCGGGCTTTGTTCATGGTTTCCTCCCATTCGTTAGCCGGTATCGAATCATAAACGATACCCGCACCGGCTTGTATATGCAGCCTATTGTCTTTGATAACCGCTGTCCTGATCGCAATTGCGGTATCCAGATTGCCTGACCAGGCGATATAGCCGACGGCACCCGAATAAACGCCGCGTTTGACGGGCTCCAGTTCATCAATGATTTCCATGGCACGTATTTTTGGCGCACCGCTGACCGTACCCGCAGGAAAAGTCGCCGCCAGCACATCAAACGCATTCTTGCCCTCTTGCAGCGTGCCGGTGACATTCGAAACAATGTGCATGACATGCGAATAACGCTCGACGATCATTTTATCGGTCAGTTGTACCGTACCGATCTGTGCAACCCGTCCGGCATCGTTGCGTCCCAAGTCGATTAACATCAAATGCTCTGCCAGTTCTTTAGGGTCAGCCAATAACTCTTGCTCCAACGCTAAATCCTGTTCATGCGTTACGCCGCGACGGCGCGTACCGGCGATAGGGCGTACAGTTACAGTGTTGTCTTCCAGTCTGACCAGTATTTCTGGCGACGAGCCGACGATGTGAAAATCATCAAGGTTCAGGTAGAACATATACGGCGACGGATTTAAACAACGTAAGGCGCGGTAACAATTCAGCGGTGACGCGGTATAAGGGACAGATAGGCGCTGGGATAACACAACCTGCATAATGTCGCCATCAGTAATGTAGTCTTTGGCTTTGCGTACTGCATCTTCATAACCTTGCCGGGTAAAGCCGGATATAAAATCGGCCTCATCCACTTTTTTAGGATTAGCGTGTTTTTCGGGTTTGGCTTGGGATTGCCGCAATTTAACGGCTAAGTCATTTAATCTAGCCACGGCATGATTATAAGCGTTGGTTTCTTGCGGATCGGCATGGGTCAGCAACCGCATTTTGCCGGACAGGTTATCAAATACCAGCAGGTCTTCTGACACCATCAGCAGAATATCAGGGCAACTCAAGGGATCGGGCTTTACCGCTTTACCAACGCGCGGTTCAATGTAGGCGATGGTTTCATAACCGAAATAACCGACCAGACCGCCGCTAAAGCGCGGTAAACCATCAATGTCGGGTACTTTATAACGCGCTTTAAACTGTTCAATCCAGATCAGCGGGTTATCTTGTGCCGTTGTTTCCGATAATTCGCCGTTGTGTTCCACCCGTATGTCATGGCCGCTAATTTTAACGACGGTTTTGCAGGGCAAGCCGATAATCGAGTAACGCCCCCATTGCTCGCCGCCGTGTACCGATTCAAACAGATAAGAATAAGCGCCATCAGCCAGTTTAATATAGGTGCTTAACGGCGTATCCAAGTCGGCGAGTATCTCGCGGCTGACTGGAATGCGGTTATAGCCTTGTTGGGCGTAGTGATTGAATTGTTCTGGAGTCATTCTGTTATTAACGCGTTGTTGTATCTAAGTAATGGGTACAAAACAACGTCGTCAAGTGATTTGTACCCTCGGTGGATGCCATGACCGCCAGTCCTTTGAGGACTGGCGGTCATCCTATTGCATTGTGTGTCGTACTCATTCCTAAGCTACTGAACAATGTTGGGCATGATTATAACCGATAGCCGGTTGATTGGGGCGATGCGGAGCAGTCGCTCAATTCCGTCAATCAAACCGGCAGTGTTTTAATCCGTTTCTCAGCAGAATCAGTTGTTCGCTGATTTGCTGCCCGGTGTAAGGTGTCGCGGCAACAAAACCCCATACTGGCGCAGGCCAAGCGTTATCAGTTTGATAACGGACAATGTGATGGATATGCAGTTGCTGGACTAGATTGCCAATAGCGGCGATATTCATTTTATCTGCGTGATAAAGCCGCGCGAGGTTTTCGGCAAGATAGCTGGATTCTTCGCCTAATAAGCCGCGCTGGGGTTCGGTCAGTTGGTAGCATTCACGCAAATCAGGTATTTCAGGGACAAGGATGAACCAGGGATAGTGACAGTCATCCATCATCAATAACCGGCATAATTCAAAACGGCCAACGGCAATACAATCTTGTTGCAACCTAGGGTGTAATTCGAAACAGATAGTCATCTCAGTAATAAATAAAAAGCAATGCTTGAATATAGTCGGATAATCAGTTTAACTTATTATTGTTCTTGATAAAACAGCCGTTAGGGTATGCACAGCGTACCCTAACGGCTGTACCTATAACAATAAAGAGGATAATCCCATGTCTGCACAAATGATGGCAATTCAAGATCTGCCCGATAAACAAACGTTGTCCGTTTCATTTCGATGGTTGCTGGGCCTTTATTACATCATCCCTTTCTGCTTATTTTTACAGTTGTTTGACGGTTGGTTTTGGCAGGGTTTTTTAAAAGGGCACTTGCCGAGTAGCCCCACGCATTTTTTACTTTTTCAAATTTTGTTTGGGACGCCGCACATTATTGCCAGCGCGATTGTGTTAGTGGGCAACGCCGAATATATCCAGCGTTACCAACGTAAACTTGTCTTGATGACAGTGGCTATTGCGCTGGCTTTTGGAGTGGGCAGTTTGTTTATTCCGTACAAAGTGTTTTATGTCGCGGTGGCGGCCTGGACGGTATTTCATGTGCTCAAGCAACAACACGGCGTGGCGCGCGGTATTTGCCGGTTGCCCGCTTGGGGCTTCCATTTGCTGTTGTGGTTAAGTGTGCTGGCAGGTATTTTTATCTATATCGGCATTTTTCTGAAAAACAGCCTCGATGCACAGCAGCTTGAGTGGATTAAGCATATTGCCGCCAGCTTGTGTATTGGTCTGGTGTGCAGTGCGCTGTTATGTCAGCGTTATGTGAGGACAGCGTTCGGCAAGGGGTTTTTGTGGGCTAATGTCTTTTTGGTCGTCAGCAGTTTTTACTTTTATACCCAGCAGTATTATTTTCTGGCTATCCTGGCGCCTCGTCTGGTGCATGATGTGACGGCTTATATTTTTTATGTGACGCATGATTACAATAAACATCAGGGTCAGCCGCAGAATGCCATTTATCGATGCGCGGCATTTTGTCGATTACCCATTGTTATTGTGTTGCCGGTGCTGTCATTTTGCCTGGCGTTTGTGCTGCAGGCCTATGGCGACCAAGTTGTCAATCTGATCACCCGCTATCTGTTTGATGTTGAAATTCGCAAGGCGGTTACCTTGGGGTTGCTGGGTTATCTGGCGTTAATGCACTATTACACCGAAGCGTTCACCTGGAAGCAAGATTCACCTTATCGGCGGTTTATTGTGTTTTCAAAATAGCGCTATAAAAAAAGGCCGCATCAAGCGGCCTTTTTCTAAGCAAAACTTTAAAAATTAACGGGCTTATTTTCCGTTGATTTTAAAGCCAGTGATCTTGATCAGATCGTCAGTGACATAGTCATCGTTCATGGCGCAGTCAGTGCCAGCAACACACGCAGTATCGTTACTGTGTTGGATATGGACATAAGCGGTTTTGCCGTCACCGGTGAATTCGAAACCGGTAGGTTCAGCACTGCTGTCACGGACTGACAGGATTTTTACACAACCGTCAACATGGTTGTCACGATCTTTTCCGTCACGTAAACAGGCCCAAATATCGCCGAAAGGATGGTCTTCGATGACATAGATATTGCCAGTGCGTGGTTGGAAGTGCAGGTTATCGGGTTGGTTGAAATCTGCATCACCTGATATGGCGCGCTCGGCTACAGCAACTGCGAAACCTTTAGGCTCTGCGATGTCAGCCAGATAAGTCAAACCATTGCCGTTTACCGCAGGATTGTTAATAGTCACTTCGCCAGCGCCTACTGGGTTGGTGTCAGTTATACAAAACACTTCGCCGTAGTTTTTAGCCGTTTCGCTACCCGTGTTAGTCCAGCAGAATTTTACGCCTGAACCAGCGTACATGGGGTCGAAATGACCGTCTTCTGGACGATAATAGCCCGTGGCAGAGCTGGCATCAGCGGATGCACGCAAATTAGCCGTATCCACTTTCACCCAAGCGCCTTGGCCGATTTCACAACCTTGACCGAATTGAGGGAAGCTGCTGCTGCCCTTGTCTACGCAAGAAGCTTGATAGGCATAGGCCGTACCTGCAACCAATGGCGACTGGCTTAAGCTGGTAACGGCTGTTGCGCCATCCCACAAAGTGGTAGGGACAAACTTGAACATACTGCCGCCGTCAGTATTAGCGCCTTCAGCGCCTGGACGCAGTTCGTCACCATAATAGACAACACCTTGTTTGGTCAGGTCTAAGCCTTCCCATGCCAACTTTCCTACAGCGCCGCGATATTCAACTTGGCCTGTTACTGCATTGCC
>JAUYEP010000387.1 GCA_030689765.1 Methylovulum sp. | reverse complement strand
AAGCTTCAAGTGCCCAAACCTCCATCTCACCAAAGCGCTGACCACCGAACTGCGCTTTACCGCCTAGTGGCTGCTGAGTAACCAAACTGTACGGTCCGGTTGAACGTGCGTGCATCTTGTCATCAACCAAGTGGTGCAGTTTAAGCACATGCATGTAGCCGACCGTTACTGGACGATCAAACGCATCGCCGGTGCGGCCATCATGCAATACCAATTGACCAGAGCGTGGCAGATCAGCCAACTCCAACATCTCTTTGATTTCTTCTTCACTTGCACCGTCGAATACTGGCGTTGCGAATGGCACGCCTTTCTTCAGGTTACGGCACAACTCAAGCACCTCATCATCAGTGAACGATGCTATTTCGTGAGCCTGCTCGCCTTTGTATATCTTGCCCAAGAATTTACGTACATCAGCAATCTTGGCCTGATCGTCCAGCATCTGGCCAATCTTCTTACCCAAGCCCTTGGCTGCCCAACCCAAATGCACTTCAAGTACCTGACCAATGTTCATACGTGAAGGCACACCCAATGGGTTCAACACAATATCAACAGGCGTGCCATTTGCCATGTGCGGCATATCTTCCACTGGCACAATGCGCGAAACCACACCCTTGTTACCGTGACGACCTGCCATCTTGTCGCCTGGCTGTAAACGACGCTTAACTGCAACGTAAACCTTAACCATCTTCTGCACACCGGCTTGTAGCTCATCGCCTTGAGTCAGCTTCTTCTTCTTCAGATCAAACGCTGCGTCAAACTCAACACGCTTCTGCGCCAAACCTTCTTTTATTTGCTCTAGCTGCATTGCAACTTCATCACTTGATAGACGAATGTCAAACCAATGATGGTGCTCCAAACCGTGCAAATACTCTTTGTCCAGCTTAGTGCCTTTAGCAATTTTCTTAGGGCCACCATTGACCACTTTACCTACCAACAGCTTTTCCAGACGGGTAAAGATGTCAGCCTCAACAATACGCATTTGGTCAGCCAAGTCTTTCTTGTAGCGGCCCAATTCGTCATCAATAATTTGCTGAGCACGTTTGTCGCGTTGCAAACCTTCGCGAGTAAACACCTGCACATCGATGACCGTACCGGAGATGCCAGCCTTTACGCGCAAAGAAGTATCCTTCACGTCAGAAGCCTTCTCTCCGAAAATCGCACGCAGCAACTTCTCTTCAGGCGTAAGTTGTGTCTCGCCCTTAGGTGTGACCTTACCCACCAACACGTCACCCACGCCAACATCGGCGCCAATGTGCACAATCCCGCACTCATCCAAACGAGCCATCTGCGCTTCAGACAAGTTAGGAATGTCACGTGTAATTTCTTCGGTACCCAACTTGGTATCACGCGCCATCACCGTCAACTCTTCGATATGAATCGAAGTGAAGCGATCTTCAGCCACCACGCGCTCAGAGATCAAAATCGAGTCTTCGTAGTTGTAACCATTCCAAGGCATAAACGCGACCAACATATTTTGGCCTAGCGCCAATTCGCCCATATCTGTCGATGCACCGTCTGCCACCACGTCACCGCGCGCAATCACATCGCCCACTTTTACCAGTGGACGCTGATTGATATTGGTGTTCTGGTTTGAACGTGTGTACTTAGTCAGGTTGTAGATATCGACACCCGCTTCACCAGCCGTTGTCTCATCATCATTCACGCGCACCACGATACGTGCTGAATCAACGTAATCCACACGACCACCGCGCCATGCCTGAACCGCAGTACCCGAGTCAACCGCAACGGTGCGCTCGATACCGGTACCGACCAATGCTTTTTCAGCACGCAACACTGGAACTGCTTGACGCTGCATATTCGCACCCATCAACGCACGGTTCGCGTCGTCGTGCTCCAAGAACGGAATCAACGAAGCCGCAACGGACACCACCTGTGAAGGCGCAACGTCCATGTACTCAATATTGTCTGGCTCAGCCAACACGAATTCATTGTGCTGACGTGACGATACGATGTCGTTGGTGAACTTACCTTTGCTGTCCAGTTCTGCGTTTGCCTGAGCGATAGTGAACTTACCCTCTTCAATCGCAGATAGATACTCAACCTCATCTGTTGCACGGCCTTTGCTCACTTTACGATACGGCGTTTCAATAAAGCCGTATTCGTTAGTGCGCGCATACAACGCCAGAGAGTTAATCAGACCGATGTTCGGTCCCTCAGGAGTTTCAATCGGGCAAACACGACCGTAGTGTGTCGGATGCACGTCACGCACTTCAAAGCCTGCGCGTTCACGTGTCAAACCGCCTGGTCCAAGAGCAGAAATACGACGCTTGTGCGTGACTTCTGCCAATGGGTTGGTTTGGTCCATAAACTGCGACAACTGTGATGAGCCAAAGAACTCTTTAACCGCTGCCGAGATCGGCTTAGCGTTAATCAAGTCATGCGGCATCAGGTTATCTGTTTCAGCTTGGCCGAGACGCTCTTTTACTGCGCGCTCAACACGTGCCAGACCGGTACGGAATTGGTTTTCAGCCAATTCACCTACTGCACGCACGCGGCGGTTACCCAAGTGGTCAATATCGTCAATCTCACCGCGACCATTGCGCAACTCAACCAAAATCTTGATGACAGATACGATGTCTTCATTTGACAAAGTCACTGCGCCCGTTAGCTCATCGCGGCCTACGCGACGGTTAAATTTCATACGGCCAACAGTAGACAAGTCGTAACGCTCTTCTGAGAAGAATAAACCTTTGAATAGCGCCTCAACTGCATCTTCTGTTGGTGGCTCGCCTGGGCGCATCATGCGATAAATCGCAACGCGTGCAGTCCATTGGTCTGTTGTTTCATCAGCACGCAATGTCTGAGAAATGAAGCCCCCTTGATCCAAGTCATTGATGTACAGCGTTTGAAACTTAGTGATACCGGCAGCTTGTAGCTTAGCAATCAATGTTTCAGTGATTTCTTCATTCGCGTTTGCAATGATTTCGCCACTGTCTTTATCTATCACGTTGTGCGCTACGACACGACCAACCAAAAACTCTTCACCTACGGCCAACTTATCGATACCCGCTTCTTGAATTTCGCGGACATGGCGCACGGTGATGCGCTTGTCTTTAGCAACAATCAGCTTGCCACTCTTATTCTCGATGTCGAAACGGGCAATTTCGCCACGCAGACGCTCTGGCACTACTTCAAACTGAATGCCTTTTTTGCCGAAATGGAAAGTATCAAAATCAAAGAACGCTTTGATAATTTCTTCTGACGTATAACCCAAAGACTTCAGCAAAATAGTAACGGGCATCTTGCGACGACGGTCAATACGGAAGTAAACGTAATCTTTAGCATCAAATTCAAAATCTAACCATGAGCCACGGTAAGGAATCACGCGCGCAGAAAACAATAACTTACCAGAGCTATGTGTTTTACCACGGTCATGCTCAAAGAACACGCCAGGTGAACGGTGCAACTGAGATACGATTACACGTTCAGTACCGTTGATCACAAAAGAGCCGGTATTAGTCATCAATGGGATTTCGCCCATATAGACTTCTTGCTCTTTAACTTCTTTAACCGTTGGCTTTGACGCCTCTTTGTCGAGGATGGTCAGACGCACACGTGAACGCAATGGCGACGCATAGGTCAAGCCACGCTGTTGGCATTCGCGCACATCAAAAGGTGGCAAACCCAGCGTGTAGCTTACAAATTCCAAACGTGCGAATTTATTATGGCTTTCAATAGGGAAAATCGAATTAAACGCGGCTTGCAAGCCTTCGTTTTTACGTTGATCAGGTGCAACCCAAGCCTGCAAGAAATCACTATAGGATTCCAATTGCGTGGAAAGCAAAAAAGGCACCGGTAATGCACCGACGCGTTTTGCAAAACTTTTACGAATACGTTTTTTTTCAGTAAAAGAATAACTCATGAGATCTCCACAACATGAAAAGACAAAGGACAAAAAGCGCGACTGACGCTCATTCACCATTGCCTTCTACTACGACACAAACCCACCCAATTCAAGGTGGCCTTTAGAAGCGGCAAAAGGCTGACGGCACGCCGTCAGCCTTTTTTCACGCAAAAAACTTACTTAACTTCAGCTGTAGCGCCTGCTTCGATCAACTGCTTAGCAATGCCATCAGCGTCTGCTTTAGAAACGCCTTCTTTAACTGCCTTAGGTGCGCCGTCAACCAGATCTTTAGCCTCTTTCAAGCCTAAACCAGTAATTGCACGTACAACCTTAATCACGTTCACTTTAGCATCGCCAGCGGCCATCAAAGTTACCGTGAATTCAGTTTGCTCCGCAGCGGCAGCAACTGCACCACCACCGGCCGCAGCAGGCCCCGCCATTGCAGCAGCAGAAACGCCAAACTTCTCTTCAACTGCCTTAACCAGCTCGTTCAATTCCAACACAGACATACCGTCCAATGCTGTCAAAAATGCGTCTTTATCAAATGCCATTTTGTTCTTCCTAAATTAAATGTTTGAAATAATTCAGCTATAACAGAGTCGATTAAGCGGCAACCGCTTTCTTCTCTGCCACAGCGCCAAGTACGCGCGCCAAGCTCGATACTGGATTTTGGAGCAGACCCAACAATTGTGCCAACAGCACTTCTTTGCTTGGTACGGTTGCCAGCGCATTAACTGCCGCCACATCCATAGCCTTGCCGTTGTACATACCCGCTTTAATCACCAACTTATCGTTCGTCTTAGCAAACTCGTGCATAATTTTCGCAGCGGCTACAGCATCAGCACTGATGCTATAAACCAGCGGACCAACCATCTTGTCCGCCAACGCCTCGAAAGAAGTACCTTGCACCGCACGTCTTGCCAAAGTGTTTTTCAACACGTGCAAGTACACGCCAGAGCTACGCGCATTTGCACGCAACTTAGTGATATCGCTTACCGCGATACCACGGTACTCAGCCAGCACAATAGTTTGAGCTTGAGCCACTTGCGCGCCCACTTCAGCCACTACCGCTTGCTTTTCTTGCAGATTAAGACTCAAAGCCTTCCTCCATCTTCAATCGGAATCCAATCAGGCATCCCTTTATTAACAACCGCGTCCTTAAGACAGGGAATTGAACAATTTCGTTCGAACATTCCTGCTCACGAGCACACCATCTACGTGGGCCAACAAATAAATATTTGTCAATTAAATCAGCATGTTATAAAAATGCCAATACCTACGGTCTTGGATAATCTGCCATTACTACCAGCAGTCCAATGTCCAATCAGCAAGACTCTTGCGAGCCCCGCCAAAAGAATTTTTATACAGCCAAACTTGCCTGCTCTACGCGAATACCAACACCCATGGTGCTAGAAATCGCCACCTTTTTCAGGTAAACACCTTTAGAAGCCGCTGGCTTAGCTTTGTTCAAAGCATCAACCAAGGCCAACAGGTTTTCACGCAATGCCTCTGGTGCGAATGAAGCGCGGCCAATAGTGCACTGCACTATACCGTTTTTGTCAGTACGATACTGAACCTGACCCGCCTTAGCATTACGCACTGCGCCAGCCACATCAGCAGATACCGTACCCACTTTAGGGTTAGGCATCAAACCACGCGGGCCCAGAATCTGACCCAACTGACCTACGATACGCATTGCGTCAGGCGACGCGATAACCACGTCGAAATCCATCTTGCCAGCCTTGATGCTCTCAGCGAGGTCATCAAAACCAACGATGTCAGCACCCGCCGCTTTAGCTTCTTCAGCTTTAGCGCCCTGCGCAAATACCGCTACGCGCATTGTCTTACCCGTACCTTTTGGCAATACAACAGAGCCACGCACCAACTGGTCAGATTTCTTGGCATCAATGCCCAGATTCACTGCCACGTCGATGGACTCATCGAATTTTGCTTTTGCAGTCTCTTTAACCAAAGCCAAAGCTTCGTCCAGAGCATACAACTTGTTACGATCAACCTTGGCAGCCAGTGCCTTATAACGCTTAGATAGTGCCATGTTAGATCACCCCTTCTACTGTAATGCCCATGCTGCGAGCGCTACCAGCAATCGTACGAACAGCCGCATCCAAATCGCCAGCCGTCAAATCAGGCTGCTTAGCCTTAGCGATATCTTCTGCTTGCTTGCGAGTTAACTTACCAACTTTGTCGGTATGAGGAGTTTTACTTCCCTTTTGAATTCCTGCCGCCTTCTTGATCAGAATCGTTGCCGGAGGAGTCTTCATCACAAAGGTGAAGCTCTTGTCCGCAAAAGCAGTGATCACCACTGGAATTGGCAAACCAGGCTCCATGCCTTGGGTTTGAGCGTTAAACGCCTTACAGAATTCCATGATATTCAGGCCACGCTGACCGAGCGCAGGACCGATTGGAGGACTTGGATTTGCTTTGCCCGCAGGCACTTGCAGCTTGATAAAGCCGATGATTTTCTTTGCCACGAAACTACTCCTTTTCAGTGGGTTAAACGTGCATCAAACTTGCTTCGACACACTCCCCGTTAAACACAATGACCAACCAAACTACCACTACTTAAATCAGGATTTTTCAACCTGACCAAAACTTAACTCAACCGGCGTCGAGCGACCAAAGATGGTTACCGCAACACGCAACTTGCTCTTATCGTAATTAACATCCTCAACTGTGCCATGAAAGTCAGTGAACGGACCCTCTTTAACTCGCACCGCCTCACCCACCTCAAACAACACCTTAGGACGCGGCTTCTCAACCCCTGCCTGCATCTGCTGCATGATGTTATCAACTTCTTTTTGTGAGATTGGCGTTGGCTTCATCGCAGAGCCACCCAAGAAACCCGTCACCTTTGGCGTATCTTTTACCAAGTGCCAGCTCTCGTCAGTCATGTCCATTTCTACAAGCACATAACCAGGGAAGAACTTACGCTCACTAATACTTTTTTGACCCGCCTTCAGCTCCACCACTTCTTCAACCGGCACCAGAATCTGACCAAACAGATCTGACATACCTTCACGCGCAATGCGCTCTAGCAACGCACGCTGCACGCTTTTTTCAAACTGGGAGTACGTATGTACAACATACCAACGCTTGGACATCATTCACCCCGCCCCATCAGTTTATTAACCACCAGCATTAGACTCGCATCTACCGCCCACAAAAACAACGCCATTACCACCGCGAACAAGACAACCACACCCGTGGTTTGCAACGTTTCTTTCCGCGTTGGCCAAACAACTCTTTTGGCCTCAGCCACCGAGTCACGAGAAAAAGCAAACAAACGCTTACCCGAATCCGTTGTCCAGAACACGCCCGCCGCCGCCAATACACCCAGCAACACCGACAAAATACGCAACACCGCCGCACTTTCTTGCAACGCATAGAAGCCATACACCCCCGCCACAATGAGCAGGAAGGCAACCACTAATTTAATCTTGTCAGCCATGTACTAAATGTCCGTTCTACTTACTAACTGGCAGGCCAGGAGGGTTTCGAACCCCCAACCCTCGGTTTTGGAGACCGATACTCTACCAATTGAGCTACTGGCCTATTAACCTTACAAATAACAACGGCGGAGCGAGTTTCAATCGCTCCGCCAGAGTCAACAACAATTACTCAACGATCTTAGCAACCACACCTGCACCGACGGTACGACCACCTTCGCGAATCGCGAAACGCAGGCCTTCTTCCATCGCGATTGGAGCAATCAGACTAACAGTTACCGATACGTTGTCGCCTGGCATCACCATTTCGGTGCCCGCTGGCAATTCAACAGCACCAGTC
>JAUYEP010000385.1 GCA_030689765.1 Methylovulum sp. | reverse complement strand
GCCTTGCACCTGACCCCCGCCAAGATTTTCTTGTCGGGGGGTTTTTATTGCCGCTCTTGTGGATAACATGCTGGTTATTCTGGTGTACCTTGCGGCGGTTTGCTGGCGCGAAACCGCCCTACGCCAACTTACATTACTTTTTTATTATGCGGATGCGGAGCGGGTATGCCCAACTATCGACGTAATTTTGTGGCGGGGGGTTGTTATTTTTTTACCGTTAATCTTTTGGAGCGGAAACGTACCTTGCTAACCGATCATATTGATTTACTACGCGATTCGGTACGCCGGGTACGCCGTTTACATCCTTTTCGCATTGATGCTTGGGTGGTGTTACCTGACCACTTGCATTGCATCTGGACACTACCACCTGATACGGATGATTTTCCTATGCGTTGGCGGCTGATTAAATTACTGTTTTCCAAAGGTTTGCCGCGTACCGAACGTTTATCGGCGACACGGCAACGGCGTGCCGAACGGGGAATATGGCAACGCCGCTATTGGGAACATACCCTTGTTACCGAGCGGGATTATACCCAACATATTGACTATATTCATGTTAATCCTCTCAAACATGGTTATGTGAAACAGGTTTGCGACTGGCCGTATTCAACGTTTCATCGCTGTGTTGCCGAGGGTATTTTGCCGCTCGATTGGTGCGGTGACTTGGTTGATTTACCGACTGTTTCTGAATAATCAGCCAGGTAGGGTGGGCACATGCTGTCCGTGCCCACCTTTTCACGGTAACCCAAAGGCGGATTCGCCGCGAGGCAATCCGCCACTTGTGCCCTCGGGTATCAATGACCCCCGATGCGACCGATACGCTAACCACGGTCGCATTGGTGTCATGACCCTGACCCCCGCCCGGATTTTCTCGGCGGGGGTTTTTCATTTATGCCTTGGTGGGTTATGCCTGGTGGTTATTGATGGTGGTTTGCTGGCGCGAAACCGCCCTACGCCGCTAAGCACCGTTTTTTCTTGTGCTATACTTTGCCTCTGTTTTTAGTGTTTCAAGTCTCTGTTAAACAAACAAAAAGGTAGGTAAATATGGCATTGGCACAAGAAGATATTGAGCAAATCCAGTGGCTGATCAAAAAAACACTGTCAGAAACGCCAGAAGCCTTAAATGCCAATGTGCGTTACGAGCTGGACTTGCGTGAACGCACCATTCGCGTGGAGGAAGAATTAAAACATCAGCGCGAACTGATGACGGAAGGCTTTAAGCAAATGGATAAGCGTTTTGAGCAAATGCACCAAGATATGAATAAGCGCTTTGAGCAAGTGGATAAACGCTTTGAGCAAATGCACCAGGACATGAATAAGCGCTTTGATCAAGTGGATAAAAGACTTGAACAAGTAGACAAAAGATTTGAACAACAGCACCAAGAGATTATGGGTTTGCATCATGAAATAAAGTTATTGATGCGCTGGGGGTTTGGCACATTACTAGCGGTCGGCGGTTTAATTGTTGCGCTGCTTA
>JAUYEP010000383.1 GCA_030689765.1 Methylovulum sp. | reverse complement strand
CAAGATGATCCCCTGTTTGCGCGATAACATACAAGCCTTGGCGATAAGCGTATTGGGCGACATTATCAGGTATCACCATTGCCGTTACTGCGCCCATAACGCGTTTGTTTTTATAAGCAGGCAATAACCGCTTCAGTTTTTCCAGGCGTTTTATATGGTCGTTAATGTCATCAATGCTGAGTGTGCTTTTGCATTCAACCGCAATGACATCGGTATCATTGACGACCAATAAGTCTATTTCAATGCCTTCGCCATTACGTTGGGAACTGACATTTTGATAGACTTCATGGACATCTATGCCGCGCTCTTGAAATAAGCGCACTGCCGCAGGGCGCACCATTTCTTCGACAAAATCACCCAGTCTATTGCCTAAACGGCCAATATTTTCGGTGACTTGTTTTAGTTTTCGGTCGGTCTCCTGCATTTTACGGTCAGTCTCCTGAAATAATTTCCAAATATCTTCTAAAGTGGGATGGGCTAAGCTCATAAGGTTCTCTTGGGGCTAATTAGTTTCGTTTAAACAATGAATTACCCGACCCGCCTGCAAGGTATGCGTCACCCGCCCTTTCAGGGTTTGTCCCCAAAACGGCGTATTGACGCCACGGCTTTTCCAGTTGTCCGCATTGACTTGCCATTCCAGTTCAGGGTCGAAAATGCAAACATCCGCTGGCATTCCAGGCGTTAATGCGCCGCTGTTTAGCCGCAGTATGCGGGCCGGATTTTGGCTTAATGCCGCGATACCTTGTTCCAGCGTTATTGCATGTTTGGTCACCAGTTTGAGCATTAACGGCAACAGGGTTTCCAGCGATGAAACGCCAGGTTCTGTTTCAGGGAATGCACCCAGCTTGGCATCAATATCATGGGGTTGATGGTCGGAACAAATAGCGTTCAGCGTACCGCCTGCAAGTCCCTGTCTTAAATATTGTTTATCCGCTTCGGTGCGTAACGGCGGCAAGACATGATAAGCGCTGTCAAAAGGCGCCATATCGTTTTCAGTCAGATGCAGCTGATGGATGGCGACATCGGCGCTGACATCCATGCCATATTTTATCGCCTGATGTATCTTGATAACCGAGCGTTTGCAGCTTATTTGCCCAAAATGGACACGGCAACCGGTCAGTTCGGCGAGTTCCAGGCATTGATCCAGGGCAATGGTTTCAGCGGCTTCGGGAATGCTTGGCAAGCCATAGCGCGTGGCGATGGCGCCTTCATGCGCACAGCCGTTATTGCCCAGCCAATAGTCATTGGGCCTAAACATCAGTAATAAATCATGGCTTGCAGCGTATTCCATGGCCCGCCTTAAGATCAGCAGGTTTTTGATCGGCTGATTGGCATTGCCGACCGCAATACAACCCGCCTGTTTTAGTGACAGCATCGAGCTTAATTCGGCGCCTTGCAGTTTTTGCGTGAGCGCGGCGATCGGGTAAATTTGCGGATAATCGGCTTTGTCCGCCAGTTCCCTGATCAGTTCGGCGACAGCGGCGGTGTCGATGACCGGTTTGGTGTCAGGGTGCAGGCACATCGTCGTAACGCCGGCGCTTGCCGCCGCCAGGGTTTCGCTTTTGAAGGTGGCTTTGCGGGTTTGGCCGGGTTCACGCAAACGGGTGCTCAAGTCGATAAACCCAGGGCAAACAATCTGGTTTTTGGCATCAATGACTTTATTTGCTTTAAAACCCTCCGGTTCGTCAGTTACAGATACAATTTTTCCGTCTGCGATATAAACTTGGCCTACCCGGTCCACCTCATTGGCGGGGTCAATGATTCTCCCTTGCTGAATGAGTATTTTGTTCATTGCATGCCTCCCTGTGGCTGCATTGCCATCGACATAATCGCCATGCGCACCGCGATGCCGTTGCTGACCTGTCTAAGTATGACCGACTGCGGGCCGTCAGCGACGCTGGATTCAATTTCTACGCCACGGTTGATCGGCCCGGGGTGCATTACGATAGCATCGGGTTTGGCAATTTTTAGCTTGCTTTCTGTGAGTCCGAAGCATTTGAAGTATTCACTTTCGCTGGGCAATAGTGCCGAGGTCATGCGTTCTTTTTGCAAGCGCAACATGATGATGACATCAATATCTTTAAGCCCTTCGGTCAAATTATGGCAGACGTTAACACCCAGCGTTTCGACATGCGCCGGTAATAAGGTTTTGGGGGCAATGACCCGAATTTCTGCCGCGCCCAAGGTGTTTAATGCCTGAATCTGCGAGCGTGCCACCCTAGAATGTAAAATATCGCCAATAATCGCGACCCGCAGATCGGCAAAATCTTTTTTGATTTGCCGGATCGTGAACATGTCCAGCATGGCTTGGGTGGGATGGGCATGTTGTCCATCACCAGCATTGATCACGCTGATATGCGGCGCGGTATGCCGGGCGATAAAATGCGCGGCGCCGCTGATGCCGTGACGCACGACAAACATATCGACAAACATGGCTTCCAGGTTGCGTATGGTGTCGAGCAGGCTTTCACCTTTTGAGGTTGATGAAGTTGAGATGCTCATGCTTAACACATCGGCAGACAGGCGTTTGGCGGCGAGTTCGAAGGTGGTGCGGGTGCGGGTGCTGTTTTCAAAGAACAGGTTGACGATAGTTTTGCCGCGCAATAACGGGACTTTTTTTATCTGCTGGTCGGTCATGCCGACAAATGATTCCGCCGTGTCGAGAATTTCGGTCAACAGCGTTTTGCTAAGACCTTCAATGGTTATAAAGTGTTTAAGCTTGCCTTCTGCATTTAGCTGTAAATTATCAATTGCTTTAGTCATGGCGTATCGGGGGAGGTTTCCAAGTGAATGGCGAGCGGCTTAGGGCCAGTTAATTTGATGCGCTGGTTGGCTGTTAAGGCCATGCGGGTCCCGACACAATCTGGTGCGATGGGAATGTGTTTGCCATTACGTTCGATCAATACCGCTAATATCACCTGATTGGGCCGGCCATAATCAAAGATTTCGTTTAATGCGGCGCGGACAGTCCGGCCAGTATAAAAAACATCATCTATCAGGATAATGTCACGGCCTTCAATATGTGCGGGCATACAGCTGGGTTTGACATGGGGATGCACACCGATTTGTGAGAAATCATCCCGATAAAAAGAGATGTCGAGCAGTCCTAATGGTTCGTTGATGGCAAGCCGCTGGTGCATTTGTTCGGCAATCCATACGCCGCCGGTACGGATGCCTATCATCAGCGGGTTGAGCAGTTTTCTGTGGAGAATAATTTGTTGCAGTTCGGTTTCCAGAGTATTTAATAAGCTATTAATTGCTAACACTGATGTCCTTTTTAGGGTTATTAAGCCAAGTTTGTAAAATTAGTTGGGCTGCCAGCTGGTCTTGTACCGCCCACAATTTAGCCGCGCTGACGCTGACTTCATCAAACAGCAGTTGCTTGGCTTCGAAGGTTGATAAGGTTTCGTCCTGTTGGTGAACAGGCAGTTGATAACGCCCTTCCAGTTGGCGGCAAAACTTTAACATGCGCGGCGTGACTGGATTGTCGCTGCCGTCATCCTGCCTGGAAATGCCGACAATCAAGCCGACAGGCTGCCATTCCTGTATCAGTTTGCTGATGCTTTGCCAGTCGGGGGCCTGGTTGATTGACCGTAGGGTTTGCAAAGGGCTTGCTGTTGTGGTGGTGGTTTGACCGACAGCAACCCCTATTTTTTTAGTGCCAAAATCAAACCCCAGATAAGTGTCGCCGTGTGTTTGTCGCCATAGCGGGTCGCGTTTAACCATGACCGGCAGGCGTGGTCAGTTTGTTAATATCAATGCCGATTTGACCGGCGGCGGCGCTCCAGCGCTGGTTAATCGGCGTATCAAACAATACTTGGCTGCCATAGGGTGTTGTCAGCCAGGCATTGGCTATCATTTCTTTTTCCAATTGCCCTTCACCCCAACCGGCGTAACCTAATGCCACCAGATAATGTTCAGGGCCTTCACCGACGGCGATGGCTTCCAGCACGTCGCGGGACGTTGTCAGCGAAATGTCTTCTGAGACGACCATCGTCGCATGCCAGTCGCCGCAAGGGGAGTGCAAGACAAAGCCGCGCTCCTGCTGTACTGGGCCACCTGAAAAAACTGGGGTTTCAGCGGCGGCCAATGACTTCACCGGTATATTCATTTGGGCAAATATTTCACCGAGTTTCATGTTTACCGGTTTGTTGATGACGATGCCCAATGCGCCGTCTTTATTGTGCTGGCAGAGGAAGGTGACGGTATGGGAAAACACCGGGTCCGCCAAGCTGGGCATGGCAATTACAAACTGATTATTGAGGTAAGTGGCTTCATTCATAAGGCGTGGTATCAAAGTTTATCTGGCGGTCATTGATTCATCAGAAAATTTCCAGATTCTGGTGATCCCCAGAATTTTAGGGTTAAGTTCTTTAAGCAAGTCTAACGGTAACGGGGCAAACGGGGCGCTCATCCTGACAATGCGCTTGGCAGCGTCATCAAGCGCCTGATTACCTGATGACCGTTTGATAATAATATCGTGCAGACTGCCGTCTGCATTGATGGTCACATCCATTGTTAAGGTACCTGAAAAGTTTTTCTTTGCCGCCACTTCAGGGTAATTCAGATTGCCGATACGTTCCACCTTGCTTTCCCAATCTTTTAGGTATTGTGCGGCGACATATTTATGGGCGCTGACTTCTGAAACAAATTTAATGTCGGTGTCTTCACCGCTTTGCTGGCCCTGCCTGATTTCCGTGCCCAATTGCATCAGTTGCTGCTGTAATGTTTCCGCCGATAAATGCGGACGTTCTTCTTGGGCGTCAACAATCGCCGGTTTGCCCGCAGCAATCACTTTCAGCTCGGCTTTTTGGCGGGTAAGCAGTTTGTGCGCCACTTTTGGTGCGCTTGTCTCCTGCGTCTGCTTTGTAATGGGTTTTTTCCCGCTATTATTACCGTTACTGGGCAGTTTTTGTGCAGGCGGCTGCGGTTTTATATTTTTTACACCTGCGCCTTGTTGATTGTCGGGCGCTAAGAATTTTGCTTCTTTAGGCGCTTTTTTTGCTGGCGCATTAACCAACGTAACCTCTATCGACCGGCTAACTTTTTCCGGGTTGGGCAGGGTGAAATTAACACCTAAAATAACCACCACATGAACAATCACCGCCACCAATAAAGCGATCAGCAACGAATCGTTATTGGACAGCGTGGTGGAGGGAATAAATCTACCCTGATGGGTCATGCTGTTATCGGTCATTGCAACACTGTTTCAATATGATCCATTAACAGCCCGCAAATATTAAGCCCAAATTGGTTGTCAAGTTCCTGGACGCAGGTAGGGCTGGTCACATTAATTTCGGTCAATTTATCGCCGATGACATCAAGCCCGACAAAGACCAGTCCTTTGTCCCGCAACGTAGGGCCGACCTGGCTTGCTATCCAGCAGTCCCTTGCCGTTAATGGACGGCCTTCGGCACGACCGCCAGCCGCCAAATTGCCGCGTGTTTCGCCGTCAGCAGGAATGCGTGCCAGGCAATAGGGCACGGGCTCACCATTAATGACCAAGATGCGCTTGTCGCCATCCTTGATTTCGGGCAGATATTTTTGCGCCATCACATAGCGGCTGTTGTATTGGGTCATCGTCTCTAAAATAACGCTGAGATTGGGGTCATCCTGGCGACAATGAAAAATGGACGTGCCACCCATGCCATCTAGCGGTTTTAAAATAATTTCACCTTGCTCCTGTAAGAAATTCCGGATCCTGGAAGGTTCCCGCGCAACCAGCGTTTCCGCACAGCACTCCGAAAACCAGGCAGTAAACAGTTTTTCATTGGCATCGCGTAGCGACTGCGGTTTGTTGACAACATAAACCCCGGCATTTTCTGCGCGTTCCAGCAAATAGGTCGCATAAATATATTCCTGGTCGAAAGGCGGGTCTTTGCGCATCATGATGACATCGAGCCCGTCCAGCGGCATGTCCTGTTCGGCAATAAACTCATGCCACTGCTGCGCGTTGCGCTGTACCTTGAGCGTGCGGGCCCTTGCAAAAGCCCTGCCGTTTCTCATGTACAAATCATTAAGTTCCATATAATGCAGCTCCCAGCCCCGGGAGAATGCTTCAAGCAACATCGCAAAACTCGTATCTTTTTTTATGTTGATATTGGCTATGGAATCCATAACCATACCGAGCTTAATAGGCATTATGTGTCCTTATGTGAGTCATGAACCAAGTTCATTTTATAGATAGTCATTTACCTTGAAAAGATTTTTTGGTATAAAGCTGGGCTATTTTGAATTAAGGCATATCGTTAAGAGGTTAATCATGTCCAGAGTCTGTCAAGTCACCGGTAAACGCCCTATTGTGGGTAACAACGTATCACACGCTAACAACAAAACCAAAAGACGTTTCCTTCCTAATCTGCAGCATCACCGGTTTTGGGTAGAAAGCGAAAGCCGCTGGATCCGCCTTAGAATTTCAACTAAGGGGATGCGCATCATCGATAAAAAAGGCATTGACGTCGTATTGGCGGATATGCGTAAAAATGGCTTAAAGGCTTAAGAGGATAAAAAAATGCGCGATAAAATTAAACTGATTTCTACTGAAGGCACAGGCCATTTTTATACCACGACAAAAAACAAAAAAACCATGCCGGAGAAAATGGAGATCAAAAAATTCGATCCTGTTGTCCGTAAGCATGTTATGTACAAAGAAGCAAAAATCAAATAATCAAGCCATTGACAGTAGGGGCTCGCCTTATGCCTGCCCCTTATGGCCTTGCAGCCATTTTTGGCTGACCACACCTTTAGTCGGGGCAGCTTAAAGTTTAGCCTGCCGCATGTCCTGCATTAAGCGGGACACCGTTTCTACAGAGACGACAACCATCGCCACGCCATTCCAGTCATCTTTTAAATGTGCCGAATAACGCCGTTCTTCTTGTGTCACACAGCATTAACATGATTAATGTAGAACGCGCGCTTACTTCCACTTCTTTCTATGGTCATTTATGAACGCGTTAACACGTACCACCAAGGAAAAGGTATTATTCGACCCAGACTTAGAGCGCGGCTACATTAATTGTTCGCTTAGCCAAAACCAATCCGCCACGGTTAAACAGTTGATGCATTTTGTTGAACCCATTCCTGTCCAACTGCGCTGTCTGGATGTGTTAAATCTTTTCATCGAAGACAAAACACTTTTTACTGCGCCGATCATCGATGACAACAATGTCCCTGTTGGGTTAATTGATCGCGGCCGCCTCACTGAAATCTTTTTTAAACCCTATGCCAGGGATTTGCATCATAAAAAACTGATCGGTGAAATTATGACCACCGACCCTGTTATTGTCGACATCAACACCAGCATTGACGATCTTGCCAATATCACCATCAACGCCGGCATGCGGCACATGGCTAATGGCTTTATTATTGTTGAAAGCAGCGCATACGTTGGTATGGCAACAGGCCATAAATTACTGGAAGAAATCACGCAACGCAAGCAACAGGAACTGTATTTTCTAGCCCATTATGACCAGCTTACCGGTGTGCCGAACCGGTTATTATTTAAAGACCGGTTGTTGCAAGCCTACCAACAGGCAAAGCGCAGTGAAAAAGCGTTTGCATTGATTTTTGTCGATCTCGATCGTTTTAAACACGTTAATGACACCTTGGGGCACAGTTTTGGTGATCAACTGTTAATCAATTTTGCGAAGCGATTAACCTCTAGCATAAGGGGAAGCGACACCGTAGCCCGTTTGGGAGGCGATGAATTTGTTATCATCCTGCAGAACCTCTCGGAAGCAGGGCACGCAGAACAAGTTGCCTCGGCCATTATCGACACGGTCAGGCGACCGATGCTAATTTGTGAGCGTGAAATTCAAATTACAGCAAGCCTGGGTGTTGCATTGTTTCCCCTGCATGATGATACTGTCGATGGCCTGATTAAAAAGGCCGATGCCGCCATGTATGAAGTCAAGGAAAATGGGCGCAATGGTTATGCGCTGTATTCTGAGCGTTACGATCACAGCCAGATTCAGCGGTTGTCACTTGAAGCTGAACTTGGGATGGCGCTGAACAACAATGAGTTGTCCTTGTTCTATCAACCGCAAGTCCATCTCTCTAGCAATCAGGTGATTGGTGTTGAAGCTTTGTTGCGCTGGCACCATCCAGAACAGGGGTTAATATCGCCCGCCCAATTTATTCCGATTGCCGAAGAGTCCGGGTTGATTATTCCTATCGGAGAATGGGTGCTGCATGAAGCGTGCCGGCAACATTCTGAATGGGTTAGGCAGGGATTGCCCCGTTTACGGATTGCCGTTAATGTTTCGGACATTCAGTTTCGCCAGAAGGGTTTTTTCGCTTGCGTCAAAAAAATTATCGGGGACACCCGCATAGATCCTAACTATATTGAACTGGAACTTACCGAAAGCGTGGTGATGACCGATCCGATACAAACGGTGGCAACATTAAATGAACTCAAGTCCCTAGGCATTAAGCTGGCTATTGATGATTTTGGTACAGGGCATTCAAGTTTGAGTTATCTGACCCGATTGCCAGTAGACAGAATAAAAATTGACCAGTCGTTTATACGCAATATCCAGGAGGTTCCGGCCAATGAAGCCATTGTACGGGCGATCATTGCCATGGGCGGCAGTTTAGGTCTGGAAATGATTGCAGAAGGCGTGGAAACATTGGCGGAATTGGAATGTATTAAACGCCATCTTTGCCAGGAAGTGCAGGGCTATTACTTTTCCAGGCCAATTCCCGCTGATGAATTTAAAGATTGGCATCAAAATCTTACGCAAGATGGATCTTACCGTTCCGCGTTGGATATGCCGTGCGTTCCTCTCTGCCAATAACAAAACACTCGTTCACACTAAAACACATGACCCACTTTACCCTCACCGCCCTTTCCCCCATCGACGGCCGTTACGCCGATAAAGTCAATGCCTTGCGCCCCATTTTCAGCGAATATGGCCTGATACGTTTTCGGGCACTGGTTGAAGTGCGCTGGTTACAAGCGTTGGCGAACCATCCGCTGATTACTGAAATCAGTCCGTTTAGCGATTCTGCAAACCAGTTGCTAAACGCTATCATCGATGATTTTTCAGAAATGGATGCCCAACGCGTTAAAGACATTGAGAAAACGACGAACCATGATGTTAAGGCGGTTGAATATCTGCTGAAAGAAAAGATTGCCGATTGTGGTGAACTGGAACAGGTCAGTGAATTTATCCATTTTGCCTGCACTTCAGAAGACATCAACAACCTCGCCTATGCGCTGATGCTCAAAGAAGGCCGTGAAATTATCCTGGCGCAAATCAGCGGCTGCATAGCCGCAATCAAAAATATCGCCGGGGACACTGCCGGTCAGCCGATGCTGTCGCGTACGCATGGGCAATCAGCCACGCCAACAACCGTCGGCAAGGAATTTGCCAATGTTGCCGCCAGAATGCAGCGTCAGCAGGCACAACTTGAAGCAACCCCGCTGCTGGGCAAAATCAACGGCGCGGTCGGTAATTATAATGCCCACAGCATTGCCTATCCTGATGTGGACTGGGCTGCATTTGCACGAGAATTTGTCGGGTCATTAGGCTTGCAATTTAACCCTTACACAACACAGATTGAACCCCACGATTATATTGCCGAATTTTTCCACACGTTGGCACGATTCAACACCATCCTGCTGGATTTTGACCGTGATATCTGGGGTTACATTTCATTAGGCTATTTCAAACAAAAAACGGTTGCTGGTGAAGTTGGGTCATCGACGATGCCACACAAAGTCAATCCGATTGATTTTGAAAACTCCGAGGGTAATTTAGGCTTGGCCAATGCCCTGTTTGGCTTTCTGGCAGAAAAACTGCCGGTGTCGCGCTGGCAACGTGACCTGACCGATTCCACCGTGCTTAGGAACATCGGTGTCGGCATTGCGTACACCAGCATCGCAATACAGGCCAGTTTAAAAGGGATTTCCAAATTGCAAATTAATAGCGCTGCCATCGAAGCCGACCTGAACGCCAACTGGGAAGTATTGGCAGAGCCAATACAGACCGTGATGCGGCGCTACGGTATTGAAAAACCGTATGAAAAACTGAAAGAGCTAACGCGTGGGCAACGTATTGCACCTGAGCAAATGCGTGGGTTTATTGAAAAGCTTGAAATTCCGGCTGAGGCCAAAACTGCATTACTGGAACTCACTCCGCGCAGTTATATTGGCTATGCAGAAAAGCTGGCTGGGGATATTTAACCGTTTCCGCATCGCCCTACAGTGCGTCTACCCCCTTAAAACGGGACAGGTTAAGCCTTGCGGCTTGTCCCGCCATAAGCATAAGTATCTACACAAGTTTATTTATTAAAAATCATAGTGTTAAATAAATAATCACGTTATTTCATACAGATAACTGCTGTTTCAAGCCAGATTTCGTGATAGAACAACCTAAAAATATAGCAATTATCTGCAAGGA
>JAUYEP010000382.1 GCA_030689765.1 Methylovulum sp. | reverse complement strand
TCCTTGCAGATAATTGCTATATTTTTAGGTTTTTCTATCACAAAATCTGGCTTGAAACAGCAGTTATCTGTATGAAATAACGTGATTATTTATTTAACACTATGATTTTTAATAAATAAACTTGTGTAGATACTTATGACCACAAGCAGGGGCGCATATCACCGCCCCTTCTTTTATTTCGTCTTTGGCAATTTTTTCTATCGCCCGAACCACTTTCATCGGGGTAAAAAAATTGCCCCCAGTTCTTTTTGCTGATGCTTTCTTTTAAGAAACTCTCGAATAGCTTGCTTTTGAAATCGTAATCAATATGTCCGAGCCTTCCATGCTCTTGAAATTTTTGCAGCACTTTTTTAAATACCGTGCTGTAACCCGACCTACATGGCTTTTCTTTCCCCCGCTGGTTTTGGTTTGCCGCCCAAACCGTTTACGACGTGTGGCAATGGGAAGCCAAGCGCGAAAGCTTGGACGTTCATAAGCTGGCCGCCTAATGATATTTCAGGGCTAGGCGCTTCCCAAAGCCTGTAGGCTTACATAGGCAAATAAAACTGATTGGCGACAAAAGTGATACCTTTTCCGGTGACTTCTTCAACTTGTTGGTTGGTGCCGGAGGCTATCAATACACCGCCATTAGCCATGATGGCTAAGGCATCGTTTAAGACTGTTCCAGTAGCGCCGACTGCTTGCAGGTCAATGCCGGAAATCATCCGGATCTTGTTCCTGTTCAGCAAATACTGATCGGCTGAGAAGCAGGGCGTGGTTATACAGACAATACCGTTGTTTTCAAGGCCAACAAAAAGCCCTGCTCCGACGGCTTTCGTTGCCGGACTAAAGGCTGCTTGCAATGAAAAAATCCCCAAATTGCCAAATCCTTGGTAAATTTTGGGTCTTATCGCACCTTGAAGCAGGCTTGCCGAACTTAGATCGAGTTTTTTCCTGTTAGTTAGCGAGGCAACATAACATTCCGCTTGCAGGCTGCCGTCTGGGCAGCGTGTTAGTGTCCGATTGACCGCCTTGACAAAATAGCCGCCACATAAAGGTGAAAGGCACTTACGCAGATCCGGCCGGAAAGTATAGTAACCCCGCTGGTCGAAGCCGCTATCGGTCAAGGCGGTGTTTGAACCGTCCGCCACTTTAACCGCATTTACAACCGCTTCTTCGGCAAAGCTAATCGGCAAAATAAATAGATTTAATAAGAGTAAAGCTATTGCGATGCTATGGGTTTTCATGGCGAACCTTGTTAAAAGTGATAAATGGGCTTATCCCGCCTACGAAGGGTTAATCAACCGTATCCCCAGTTCCTTCAATTGCTCATCGGTGACAACCGCTGGCGCATTCACCAAAGGACACGCCGCCGATTGGGTTTTAGGGAAGGCGATGACATCACGGATAGAGCTTGAGCCGGTCATTAACATGACCAATCGATCCAGGCCAAACGCCAAACCGCCATGAGGAGGCGCACCGTATTTCAGCGCATCCAGCAGGAAGCCGAATTTTTCCCTGGCTTCGTCTTCTTTAATGCCCAAAATTTCAAATACGGTTTGCTGCATGGCGGGGCGGTTGATACGGATAGAGCCACCACCAACTTCAGTACCGTTCAAGACCAAATCATAAGCGCGGGACAGGGCGGCACTAGGGTTGGCGACCAGATCGTCCACTGAACAGCTGGGCGCTGTAAAGGGATGATGGATTGCGTTGTAGCGTCCGGTTTTTTCATCCCAGGCAAACATGGGGAAATCGACAATCCAGACTGGTTTCCAGTCGCCTTGGGCCAAGCCGCGATCATGTCCGAGTTTAACGCGCAATGCGCCCATCGCTTCATTGACAATGTCGGCTTTGTCAGCGCCAAAGAAAATTAGGTCGCCGACTTGTGCGCCGGTCTTGGCCAACACGCTAGACCAAACTTCGGCAGGTGCAAATTTTACAATCGGCGACTGCAAGCCGTCGATGCCGGTTTCCAGGCCATTAACCTTGATATAAGCCAGGCCTTTTGCGCCGTAAATGCCGACGAATTTAGTCAACTCGTCGATGTCTTTGCGGCTTAAATCACCGCCGTTAGGCAGGCGCATTGCGACGACACGGCCTTTTGGGTCGTTAGCGGGGCCTGAAAAGACCTTAAAATCAACAGCCTTCATTTCGTCGGCAATATCAACCAGTTCCAGCGGAATACGCAAATCTGGGCGGTCGATACCGAAGCGCGAAATGGCTTCCTGATACGTCATGCGTGGGAATTTTGCATCGAGCCCAACATTGATGACTTTCGCAAACAGTTGGCGGATCATTTCTTCCATGATGGCCATGATTTCATCTTCGCTCATGAACGACGTTTCAATATCAAGCTGGGTAAATTCAGGCTGCCTGTCGGCACGCAAATCCTCGTCGCGGAAACAGCGCACAACTTGGTAATAGCGGTCCATACCCGCCACCATCAAAATTTGCTTATAGAGTTGCGGTGATTGCGGCAGCGCAAAAAAGGCGTTTTCATGCGTCCGGCTGGGTACGATATAATCCCTTGCCCCTTCCGGCGTGGCTTTGGTCAGGTAAGGCGTCTCGATTTCGAAAAATTCATTATCGTCGAGGAAATTTCTCAGCACACGCGTGACATCACGGCGCACTTTCATTTTTTCCTGCATCACCGTCCGGCGCAGGTCAATGTAGCGGTAGCGCAAACGCAGTTCTTCATTGACTTCGATGTCGCTTTCTACAGGGAATGGCGGTGTTTCAGATTCGTTCAGGACTTCGATATGCCGGGCGAGCAGTTCAATTTCGCCGGAGTGCATATTGAGGTTGACCGTACCTTCCGGGCGGTGGCGAACCAAACCGGTCACTTTTAAAACATATTCACTGCGGACATGTTCGGCAATGGCAAAAGTATCGGCCACATCGGGGTCAACGACGATTTGCACGATGCCGGCACGGTCACGCAAATCAATAAAAATGACGCCGCCATGATCGCGCCGTCTATGCACCCAACCGCAGATGTCAACGGTTTCGCCTAGCTGTTGTGTATTTAATTCCCCGCACTTGTGGGTACGCATAGTGTTTCCCTGTAATTTTGAAATGTTAATTAGGTTTGGGCCTTGGTCTGATAGCCAAGCTTTAAGCATCGTTTTAAGCGCTTTTGCAACTACCGCCAGCACATGCCGTCGCAGATGTACTACACGCTGGAGCGGAGGCTTCTCCCGCTACATTTTTTTTGGCACCGCTTTTAAAGTCGGTTTCATACCAGCCGCCGCCTTTCAAACGGAATCCTGCCGCCGAAATTTTTTTCATCAGCTCAGGTCGGCTACAGGCCGGGCAAATCATTAACGGCTCTGCACTGAGTTTTTGTAACGCTTCGTGCTCGTGACCGCATGATTGGCATTGATATTCGTAAATTGGCATTGACTACTCCTAACAAAAATAATGGCTACAATAGGGTGCAGTGTGAGTTTTTCAAGGCACTTACTATAGAACTTACTATAAAATGACCGCTCATTTTACAGACACACCGCCCACAATGAAAACATTAACCATTACCCGGCCGGATGATTGGCATCTTCACGTCAGAAACGGCGCCGTTTTAAAAACCGTGTTGCCGCATACCGCCAGGCAATTTGCGCGGGCCATTATCATGCCTAACCTAAAACCGCCCGTGACGACAGTGGCGCAAGCGCTTGCTTACCGCGATGAAATTTTGCAGGCCGTACCGGCGGGCATGGACTTTACGCCGTTGATGACGCTTTATCTGACAGGTTCCACTACGGTCGAAGAGATTAAGAGAGCGGCACAATCCAAATATGTTCATGCAGTTAAACTCTATCCGGCTGGCGCTACGACTAACTCGGATTCAGGGGTTGCGGATATTGACAGCATTTATCCGCTATTGGCGGCAATGGAAAAACATGACCTGCCGTTGCTGGTTCATGGCGAAGTCACCGACGAAACTTGTGATATTTTTGACAGGGAACGCATATTTATCGAGTCGCACTTATCGGCCATCCATAATAATTTCCCTGCCCTACGCATCGTCGTGGAACACCTTACAACGGCTGAAGCCGTACAATTTGTTCAATCGGCAGAGGCCACTATAGCGGCAACGATTACGCCCCAGCATCTACTGTTTAACCGCAACGCGTTATTGGCGGGTGGTCTGCGTCCACATCATTATTGCTTGCCGATACTCAAACGGGAACATCATCGGTTGGCATTGGTCGCTGCGGCAACCAGCGGTAATCCCAAGTTTTTTTTAGGGACAGACAGCGCCCCACATCAGACCTCTCTCAAAGAAAACGCCTGCGGTTGTGCTGGCTGCTTCAGTGCTCATGCGGCTTTGGAGCTTTATGCCGAAGCTTTTGATCGTGCAGATGCGCTAGATAAGCTGGAAGGCTTCGCGAGTTTTTATGGCGCGGATTTTTACCGGTTGCCTAGAAACACTGGAATGGTGACGTTAGAAAAATCCACCTGGCAAGTGCCAGAGACTTACGGAGATAACGGGGTGGCGATTACACCATTGAAAGCGGGTGAAACGCTCAGCTGGAAGCTGGTTTGAACTATATGCGCCGATGAATTCAATATGCCAGGGTTTTTATTCCGTGTCGACTTCGCGTAACATGCGGCATCCCTTCCTCGTTTTAGGACCTCACACGATACATGGATACTCCCGCAATTCCTTTGGATAAACGCTTTAGAGCTTATCTTCCTGTCATTGTCGATATAGAAACGGCCGGCTTTAACGCCAAAAAAAACGCATTATTGGAAATCGCCGCCGTTATTGTAGAATTCAACAGCAGCGGTGATTTGGAAATTACCGAGCGTTATTCAACGCATGTCATCCCTTTTAAAAATTCGGAGCTGGATGAAGCGGCACTAAAATTTAATGGCATTGACCCGCACCATCCGTTCCGCATGGCGATTGATGAAAAAGAGGCGCTGGAACTGTTATTTAAACCCATTAGGCACGCGATAAAACGCAATAACTGTACGCGTGCCATTCTTGTGGGACACAACCCCGCTTTCGACATGGCTTTTTTGAATGCGGCGATTCATCGTACCCAAATAAAACGTAGCCCATTCCATCCGTTCAGCAGTTTTGATACAGCGACCTTGGGCGGCCTCGCCTATCAACAAACCGTATTGGCGAAAATTGCCCAGGCAGCAGGGTTGGAATGGGATAACGAAAAGGCACATTCAGCATTGTATGATGCTGAAAAAACGGCTGAATTGTTTTGTATGATTGTTAATCGATGGCGGTTATTGACTGACAATAAACTAGGACTTTCGCTGCCCTGAAAAAAGTAGTGTATGTTATCCAGCATGATAACGAAGCAAAAATACATAGAATACCTGATCAGCACGCCGATCAATTACACCTGCCCGAACTTGTCCGAACATTTGGAGGATGCCAGCCACGACGTGGTGAGCAACTCAGTTGCAGCCCATTTTCTTCAAGTGCGGTGCGGATACTTTCGGCGCTCAGGCTATAGGGGAACTGGATTTCAACGCCGTTAAAGCCGTGCTGTTTGGCAGCCTTGAAACGGTCAATAAGCTCTGCTTCGGTAAACAGCAGGCTTAGATTGGCGGTAAATTTAAGCATCATACCCTTTAGTTGTTTTGTCGTTCCCACGCCGGAGCGCGGGAACGACAAATTGATTATTGCGCCGTAGAACGGTTTTTTTCTACGATCATTTGTTCAAAGCTGAACACATTCGGATCATTTTTATCGATAGTCGCTTTAACCCAATGCGTATTTGGGTTACCGAAGGTTTCTACGCGGGTAAAGTTTTCCAGTCTGGGTTCGGCAGAGTCCCAAGTCATGATAAATGGGAAATCAGTGTTAATAACCTCAGATGGCAAGGCAGATGGCAGCGGCTTATCGATACGGAAATAATGGCTATCCCCATGTACCAGGACAACGGGTTTGCCAAACTTACGCGTTTCTTCTTCAAGCGCAACAAGAAAATCTTCAAAACCGGTCAAACCTGTTGCGGGAATAAAATCCCAAGGGTTTGCCTGGATGGTGACCATGATACCCGCGCTATTGGCATTGGTGGCTATTGCAAAAGAACGGCGCAGCCATTTAAGGTTCGCGGCATTACGCAATTTATATTCCGCTTTTGCCTGGTCAAGATAAAGATCTGCCGTGCTCAAACCATTGTTGCTGCCGGGTATGTGCAAACCAACAAACATCACGCCATCTTGAGACCAGCGTATGTTTTCTGGGAATGCCTCATTTTGTCTTTTTAATGGCAGTTTGGTTTCACCCAAGCTGGTTTGTTCGCTGTAATTTGCAAACTGGCTACGCAATAATGCCAGACGTTCAAAAGGGCTGTAGCTTCCTGCAGCCGTGCGATGGCAATCCGTCCATTCATTATCGCCAAAAATAAAGAACAACGGATGCTTGGACTGGTTAAAAGTGGCGAGACGATCAGCATAGATTTTATCGTCACAAGGGACGCTGCCACCTTTGAAATCGCCGTCATGGATAATGAATGACAATTCCGTATGGGCATTGAGGTCTTCCATAAGGTTTTGTGCTTCGGGCAGTTTTTCTTCGGAATAAGGGAAATCGCCAATTAGCGCGATAGAAAAAGGTGTGGATTTAGTGTCAGCCTGAAGATTGATGGACGCACAGGCCGAAAAAGCCACGGCGGATATAATTAGTAATGACTTGATTTTGTTACTCATTTTTTGTTCCCGTAAGGTAAATGGAAGCAAAATGATAAACGCAATTTGTGTCAGTAACGTGTCAGGTGTTTTTGCCCACCTATTCATCCGTAGATGGTGTGCCCACAGGAGGGTAAAGACAGAAAAGCGTCGCCTAAGGTGGATAGCCCAAAGTATTTCAACGATAGGAAGCACATTAGTTTATTTCGTAAATAATTTGATTAACGTGGCGGGATCATGCTCCAGATAAGCCCAGGCGTCGGTGACGGGTATTAATTTTTCAGGGCTGCGGTTCCAAACATTGACGCCAAATTCTGCCGCCAACAAACGCAACGTCATCGGTTTACCCATCAGGCCGATACCGATAAAACCCAACACAGGTTTTTTATCCAACATCATCATCTCACTTATTATTGCTGTTTCAGCCAAGCCTGCCAGACGGAAAGCAAGACCGACAAAATCACCGGCCCGATAAACAGGCCAACCACACCGAAAGCGGAAAGCCCGCCAAACACGCCAAACATGACGACCAGAAAAGGCACTTGGCTAGTGCCGCTAATAACCAGCGGGCGTATCACATTATCGACGGTGCTGACCACCAGAAAACCCCACAGTAATAGCCCCACGCCAGGCCAAATCTGTCCAGTGACAAGTAGCATAATCGCTATCGACAGCCATACCAGCATGGCACCCATCGGAATCAGCGCCAGCACCGCCGTCACCGCGCCAAACAACACCGGTGCCTGCACACCGGCAACTGCGTAGCCTAGTCCAGCCGTAATGCCTTGGCCTAACGCGGCAAGCACAATGCCGTAAACGACGGCACGCGTAGTATCGCCAGCCGCTTGCAAATAAACCTGCTGGTATTCGCCAAGAAAGCGGATAAGCCCCTGTTGCAATTGCCTGATAACGTTTTGCCCGTCACGAAAGCAAAAAAATACCGTCACCAATATAAAGCCCAGCTTCATCACATAACGGCCGATATTGCCGAGGAATTTGGCGAACTCGCCCAGCCACTGCTTTGCCCATTCGACAAGCTGGGTTGTCACCTCTGCCTTATCGCTGGTCAAACGATCCAGCCAGGCTTGCAGCTCATTGCCTAACCACGGAATACGGCTGATTGCATCGGGCAATTTATAAGGCCCCTGTGCAAAATTCTCGATCAGCGTTTGATAAGCCAGTGTAATCTCGCTCCGCAACATGGCTGCCAGCCAGAAGAGCGTCAACGAAATGAGCGCGGCAATAATGAGGGTCATCACCGCCGCACTCAGGTTGGCATTGTCATGCAGCCGCGCCCTTAACCAGAGATAAGGCTGCCAGACCACATAAGCGATAATAAATGCCCAAGTCAGAATAAGAAAAAAGTCACGCAGAATAACGAAACTCAACACTAAAATGCCGATCAAGAATAATGCCGGAATAACAAATCGTATTGCCGTATTGTTCATGGATTCATTCATAATCATGATCTTAATGTAGATAGCTTGGATACATCGTCAGCTTCTGATGTTGCTGACAAGATACTCAACCGCATCACCTGGCAAATTCAGCGTAGCCGCGATAAAGTCAATGGATAGCCCTTGTCGGTGCATTGCCAACACCGCTTTTTCGATACCTGCTTGCTCGCCTTTTTGTAAACCGGCTTCCAAGCCTTTTTGTAAGCCTTCTTCCAAGCCTTTTTGCAAACCTTCCTCCAAGCCTTTCTGCAAACCCTTCTGCAAACCTTCTTGCAAGCCTTCCAGTGTGCCTTCTTCCCAAGCCGTATCGGTCACATTCTTCAAATCCCGGTAATATTTCAAACTGTCCTGATAGGCTTGT
>JAUYEP010000381.1 GCA_030689765.1 Methylovulum sp. | reverse complement strand
TGTCGTCTACACAGCAATACACATAGATGATAAAGTCTTCGACTGGCATGGCCCTTCTCCACTATAAAGTTGCTTTTGGTAGAACAACTCTACGGGGGATGCGGCCTTGCCTTCAATTCATTTAAAGTTGAGCATCGCGTTAACGTTATATTTCTTATATTGAACAACAACTTTAAAGTTAAAACCCGTAATTTTGATTACAAAAACAGCTTTTTAACACGCCGGTTAATACCTACCAAGGCTAGCCAATCAAAATATTCTTTTCGAACGAAACATCTTATACTTCCGATCATATCCACAACAACACACACGAGAAACACCCTATGGAACCTTTCAGCAATATCCGCGCCCTCATTATCGATATGGACGGTGTTTTATGGCACGGTGACCAACCCATACCGGGGTTGACAGACTTCTTCCAGACGCTACGTGACCAACAAAGAAGCTTCATTCTGGCAACAAACAATGCCAGCCTGACGCCAGAACAGTATGTTATTAAACTAGCCAAGATGGGCGTGACAGTGACACAAAATGAAATCCTGACATCTGGCATAGCAACCGCATTGTATCTGAGCGAACACGAAGATCCGGCGACAACGCGTGTGTTTGTCATTGGCGAAGATGGTGCCAAGCAACCGCTCATCGAACGCGGTTTTACCTTGACCGATTTATATGAAGTAAATGGCAGTAAAACGCCTAGCAAAGGCGCAGATATTGTAGTTTGTGGCAAGGATCAAACATTGACCTGGGACAAACTTGCAACGGCGACGCTCAATATCCGCGCTGGCGCAAAGTTCATCGGCACCAATGCCGACACCACACTGCCAACGGAACATGGCATCACGCATGGCAATGGCGCAATTCTGGCGGCGTTACAAGTGGCGACCGGCGTAACCCCAACTATTATCGGCAAGCCGGAACCTATTATCTATCAACAAGCTATGGCGCTCCTTGACACCGATACCAGCGAAACTATCGCCATTGGCGATCGTCTGGAAACCGATATTCTCGGTGCAGTTCGCACAGGAATCCGCAGTATTATGGTATTAACAGGCGTTTCCACAGAGGATGACCTTAAACTGTCTGATTATCAACCTACCTGGGTTATGCCTGATATTCGTGCAATTACAGCGGCATTAAAAAACACATTGTAGTGCAACACTTGATAACTGCGGCTACCTGCTCTGACATGATTACTTTGAACACGCGCAATGCCACCCGTTTGCAGTCGGCGAAGATTGGTTGACGTTGGTAAGTAACCAAAGTGAAGAAATACGTTCCACCGGCAATATACAAGCGTCGGTAATTGCTCATGAGATACCCTCAAAACAGTGCAGAACCAGCGTAGGCAAGGCCACCCCAGCGTAGCGCAGAGAGAAATGTCGGGTTACGCTCACGCTAACCCGACCGCGGCTTGTTCGGTATCAAGCTATCGGATTTGCTGGAGCTGAATGAAAAAACTGTATTTAATCTTGCTGGCACACAAAATAATCAAAGCAACTGGCACATTGGTTCAAGTTCGCCTGATTACCTACAATTAAAATCTGAGCTTGAGAAACAACAGCTAATTAACGGGCAAAAAGACAAAGAAATTGAATACCTAAAGCAAATCAACGCGCTGTTAAATAAGCCTGATTAATGCCCGCTTATTCTGGTGTCAATATCCATCCGTCGCATATCGCTAAAACTGTTTGGATTAACGACTGCCAGTCCTCCAAAGGACTGGCAGTCGTGCCTTTTCTCAGTGATGTAGGCGATTCAAGAACAGTTCAGGTTTAAATGCAAATGCTCACAAGCCTTATGCCTACTCATTGAATAAAAGTTCCTTTAAAAATAATCAGGGTCTGCCATGAAAAAATTTATCAACCGTCTTGACACGCTACTTGATGAAAGCCTGAACGGTTTTGCCAAAGCGCATTCTGATATTATTGAGCTGAATAGTGAGCCGCATTTCATCAAACGGACAAAACCAACCCCAACCGGAAAAGTCGCTGTCATTTCCGGCGGCGGTTCAGGTCATGAGCCTTTGCATATCGGTTTTGTCGGCACAGGCATGCTGGATGCGGCCTGTCCTGGTCAGATATTCACGTCCCCGACTCCCGATCAAATGCTTGCAGCGGCACAAGCGGTTGAAAACGGTGGTGGCGTGTTGTTCATCGTCAAAAATTATGCCGGCGATGTGATGAATTTTGAAATTGCTGCCGAAATGCTGGATGTCCCGAACGCAACGGTGCTGGTAAACGATGACGTGTCTTTTCCAAAAACGCACAGCACGGGCCGACGCGGCGTGGCAGGCACGTTAATCGTAGAAAAAATTGTAGGTGCGGCGGCGGAGCAAGGCGCAGATTTGGCAACTTGCAAGGCGTTGGGGGATAAAGTCAATCTTGCCACGGCATCGCTGGGCGTGGCGTTGACCAGTTGCACTGTGCCTGCATTGGGCAAACCGACTTTTGCTATCAGCGAAACGGCAATGGAAATGGGCGTAGGCATTCATGGCGAACGCGGACGCGCAACGATACCGTTGGGCAGCGCCGCAGAAATTGTCGAACAACTCTGCCACACTATTGATGAGGAATTGAAGCCACAAAAAAATCAATCCGTATTGCTGCATGTCAACGGCTTTGGCGCCACACCGTTAATGGAGCTGTATTTAATTTATGAGCTAGCCGCGCAATTCTGGCAAAAACGGGGTATTCATATCGCCCGTTCTTTGGTTGGCAATTACACGACATCCATTGATATGGCGGGTTGCTCAATTACGTTGAGCCTACTCGACAAAGAACTGTTGAGCTTGTGGGATACGCCTGTCCACACCGCCAATTTACGCTGGGGTTGTTGACAACACACTGACAATTGCGCAAATCATTAACTGCGTCGTCTTGGCGCCAGCATCAATATGACCACGGCTACGCTCTTCCAGGAATGAAGCGCGGCCTTTTGTTGCCAACATATCGCGGGTGGATTCCATGCCTGCAACCGCCACACAATCTACGCCGGTCAATACGTCTGCTGCCGCTACGGCATTGCCAGCCGCTTCCCGTAAATAAGCCGCCACCGGCACCAGCACATCCAGCATGGTTTTTTCGCCGACATCGGCTTTACCGCGCAATTTCACGGCTTCAACGCCTTGGGTAAACACTTGCGCGAAACGCGGCAAATCCAAAGCCTGATCTTGCGCCGCCTTGCTCATGGCAACAAATAACGTACCAAATAGTGATCCCGACGCGCCCCCCACAGTTGACATCAATGTCATACCGATTTTTTGCCAAGCTGCCGTCCAGTCGAGCTTGGCAAGACCATCGCGTTGCGCCACCAATGCCTGAATTCCCCGCTGTAAATTGATGACATGATCGCCATCGCCGATAGCCTGATCCAGCGCGGTAACCTCTTCAGCATTTTTTTCGATAATATCTGCTATCGCCTCGATTAAACTGGGCAACAGCGCTGGAATAAATTGCATGATGGTTTCCTCACGTGTTTCTTATTAAAAAACATTTATAAACTGCATTGGGATTCACAATCAGCCTATCAAGCTTGCTAACACATTGATCGACAAACCAATAATAGCCACATTAAAAATGAAGCTAAGAATCGACTGGGCTAATACAACCTTACGCATGGCCCGCGACATCACAGAAACATCGGCCGTTTGCGCAGCGACGGCAATCGTAAACGAAAAGTAAAGAAAATCCCAATAGTCTGGTTGTAGCCCTTCATCTGGAAACCTGAGCGGTCGCAGCCTTACAGGAGACACATAATACAAACGTGAATAATGAAAGGTAAACAGTACGCCGATAAAACCCCAAGACCCAAAAATCGTAGCGCCTGTTAATAAATAGTTAAACAAACGAAAATCCGTCGATAATGCTTTGGCAAAAGACAGTTCCAGGACAATTGCCGCCAGACTGGCCACGGTGGCAATCGAAAACATCGCCAGAATAATAGCGCCATGCTCATCTTCCTGATTGGCAATCTTGATCACCCGGGCATGGTCGGCATGGCTCATCAACCAGCCCATCAAAAATAGGTAAGACCACACCATAATATTCCAGCCTACGAGAATTTGTGTCACCCATCGCCAATGGCCAGGTAATATTAGCCCGAAACCAACGCCCATTAATACGGCGACCATCAGTCTTGGATGAGGATGGTTGCGAAAAAACTGGTGGATATAGGACATAAACAATATTGGAAGCAAGTGGAAATTAGACCTGTAGGTCATAAGTATCTACACAAGTTTATTTATTAAAAATCATAGTGTTAAATAAATAATCACGTTATTTCATACAGATAACTGCTGTTTCAAGCCAGATTTTGTGATAGAAAAACCTAAAAATATAGCAATTATCTGCAAGGA
>JAUYEP010000379.1 GCA_030689765.1 Methylovulum sp. | reverse complement strand
TCCTTGCAGATAATTGCTATATTTTTAGGTTTTTCTATCACAAAATCTGGCTTGAAACAGCAGTTATCTGTATGAAATAACGTGATTATTTATTTAACACTATGATTTTTAATAAATAAACTTGTGTAGATACTTATGCTCTGCCCCCTCGCTTTGCTCTCCCACTTTTTCAAAGGGGGAAGTGAATAATTACACCAATTAATATTCTGGCGGGTCACGGAAAGTCCAAAGAATGGCTAGGTTTGCAAAGAAACCATCACCGAGTTGCACTTGAGTAAACGGTTTACCGGCGGCATTAGTCATCGGATTAACATTCAAATCTTCGTAAACCGGCAAGCCAATAGAGCCGCGCAATTTAAAGTTGCCACCAAAGGCATTAAGAAAACGATAATCGGAAACAAAAGCCAAGTTGGAGACTGTACCGCCACTGTTGCCAATGACGCTGTTACCGAAATTCACACCCTTGTCTTCATTCTTTTCGGTGTAGCTGGCATCGATTTCTACGCCAACCATCAAGTTGTAAGTAGGGGTGTAATGCAAGCCCATGCCAATGCTGGCAACATCGCCCAACGCAAATTTATCGTCATTTTCAGGATTGACCGTGTACAACGCAGTAGTGTGCAACCAAAAGTCTTTCCAACGTTGTGAATATAAAAGACCGCCCGTAAACGTGGCTGTGCCTTTACCCATTTGCAGTCCAGCCGCTTGTGTCAAGGGGGTTGCAAAATAGGGTTTAAGAAAATCTGGGACATAGTTGGGTATAGGTGTCCGATTACCATTAAAGTGTCCCGTTGGCAAGCTAGTGCCTAGCAAAATACTGGCAAATTTATTCCAATGGCTACTGCGCCAAACGTTATAACGCCCTTCAAGCAGAATATCGCCTATACCGCTTGCTTCGGCATTAGTCACACCTACTTGTCCAGTACTCCGATCAAAAGTATCCAACTGTCTGTCAAACCACGGTATGTTGGCAAACAGCGCAAGGTCGTCGGTCGGTGAATAGTTAAAAGTTAAAGCTTGTTGATGACCCTGGCTTTCTTTGGGGGCTTTGGGTTGCACGGGGTTGCCATTAATAAATTGGCTGGGGCTTACGCTATCAGAGCCATTTTTAACCTGGTCTTTTTGCGCGTAGCCATAGACAAAACCAACGCTAAAATTACCCGCACCAGGCGTGACGGCGGTGCGCAAACGAAACGGCGATGTCGTACCAACGGGTGAAACATCATCGTAAGCGATAGTAAAGTCGATCAGTTCGCCGCCTTCTTTGGCGGCGAAGGCTTCGGCTTCTTCACGCTTGGCGAAAGCGATGTAATTGGGCACCATGTCGGGAATGACCTGACTGCCCAGCACATAGGTGGCGGTTTGTGCATCGACCAGCTCGCCTGTGACCCAGTCATGCACCTTAACTGACTTGAACGCGGACACCCCGCCTTCATCATCAACTAAACGCAACATGCAGGCCACACCGCAAGTATATTCCTTGCTGCCATCCTTATAGACAAGCTCGGCGGCGGTCTTCTGGTATTGGTCTATCCACATGCCGCATACGCGGCAGCTTGGCCGTTCTTGCGGCTCGTGCTGCTCATGTGCCGACACCCTGACTGACATCAGCATGAGCATAAATAACGCCATAACCAGCGGCAGTTTAATGGCTGTCTTCATAAAATTCCCCTTTGTATAGGATGGTTGTAAAAAGCTTTTCAATTTCCTGGATGCCGGCTTCCCCGGTCATTTTTTTCCGTACGATACCTTCATCATCAATAACAAAAGTGGTCGGCAAGCCGATCACACCAAACTTTTTGGCAACCAATCCGCGTTCATCAACCAGCATCGGATAAGTCAGTTGATCAAAAGGTTTTAATCGCTCATCGCCAGCTTCGATAGGGCTGACATTGACCGCTACCGGCACAAAGCCTTTATCTTTGTATTTTTGATACAGCGGCTCCAAGCCCACAAGAATTTTTTTATCGCAAAAACCGCAATCCAGAGACCAAAAGCGCACTAGCATCACCTTGCCTTGCAAGTCTTGTGGCAGGGTGATGGATTTGCCGTGGAAGTCGTTTAACACCACAGTGGGCACGGTGTCACCAATTTGTAGTCCGCCGCGTTTATTGCAGCCAGCGAGTTCGGCAACAAACAGGAAAATCAGCAATAACCTTGACCAACGCGACATAGCAATAAAATTTCAATAGGTTGATTTATAGTTATTTTTCGGGGTGGCGCATGGATTGCGCCGCTCCCAGGGATTCGATAATCACCGGCGTCACCTCCTGAAAACGCAGGATGGATTTGCCTGCATGATCTTCTAAGAATTCCTGGGCTGATTCCTGATCCTTGAACGGCAATAATTCATGACCCATCGGACCTAATACGTCCGAACCGATCACATAAAAGGCGGATTTGGCATCGATCAACTCGACATCATAATAATCGGTGACATAAATCTCCTTGATGGTTTCCGCCGATCGGCCGGGTGTATATTTCGCGGTGTCGAAAATATGTTTGAACATGTCCTTAACGCCGTCATAAAAGTAATGCGCGCCATCCTGAAAAACGATGAGTGCAATCCATTTTGGGTATTTGTAGACGAACATCCCGCACACGGGACAGCGGTCGGTTTCCTTGATGGTCACCGAGGGTTCGTTAGCATGGCTGACATTCATGCCCAAAAGCAGAATCAAAAATATTGCCCAGAGTGTTAAGCGGAAATGTATTTTAGTTTGCATGGCTACATGATTAGGTTGGAGAAAACAATTTTGTAGGTGACCAGTGCGGTAAACACGGCGTATAAAATAACGGAGGCCAGCGCCAGTTTGCCGATGAACCCACCCAGCATGGCTTGCAGGCTTTCAACTTGGCGAAAAGGGCTCAGTGCGCCGACGCCAAGTCCCGACACTACCGCGCCGAACAGCAGTATATAAAGCAGATAGCCGAGATAATGGTACTCTTCCATGATGATGCAGAAGGGACAGTGATGGGTCGGCAATTCATAGATGTAGAGCGATATGAAGGATACGATGGATATGAGCGAGATCACAAACATCAGCAAACTCAGCGCCGCATAGAGATAGCCGCCTATGCCCTTGAAATAAAAAACAATCCCGCATATCAGCGTACAGACCATAACGCTGTAAAAAATCCACATCATCGTTAATGCAGGCAGAGAAGCCATTTCGGAGCCTATGCCCGTTACCCGCTCACTGCTGAACAAGCTGCCGCAGCAGGAAGTAATGACATCCGCCTCCATGCTCATAAAATAAGCGCTCTCCAGAACCGTCTCCATGATGATAAAAGGCGCGACGAACGCCAGCAGCAGGTACTTCTTTTTGATCAGCGGGTAGTCGTAGCCCTGGTTGTCGGCAACATTCAATACCAGCCAGAGACCGGCCACAATAAAGTTGACGATTTTCAGCACCAGCGTGGGATAACCGAAGCTCCCGACGTTTAAAGTCCCGGCGGCGCACATCGCGCCGACAAAAAGCGGCGTCAGGTTATCGGCAGTAAAGATGTATAAAAAAAGGGACAGCAATTGCAGGCCGAAAACATACGACAACAAGGTTGATATCAGATAGGTTTTGCGCTCAAGTACCAACTGCAATTCGTGGCCGTTTTGTATGTCCCACGACTTAAGTATTTGTACGCCATAAAACACGGCATATAAAACCATACCGCTGGCGATATAAGCAGCCAGCAGATTGGCGATGACGGTCGGGTGCAGGATCACGCCGCCTAGTCCTCGATTTGACCATCGCGGAGGTTGACCACCCTGTCCACGATGGCAGATTCATAGACCAGCGGATCATGGCTGGTGATGATGACGGTTTTGCCTTCCGATTTGAATTTCTCGATGATCTCCATAAACCGGTACGACAACCTGGTATCCAGATGCGCGGTCGGTTCATCGGCAATGATGATGTGCGGATCGTTGATCAGGGCACGCACGATAGAGGCCCGTTGCGCCTCCCCGCCGGACAGCCATTCCACTTTCGAAGCTGCCTTATTGGCGATATTAAGCTCGGACAGGCCCTTCATCGCCTTGATTTTCAAATGCGAACGCTTTTCTCCCAGCGGATAGGCCGGCAACATGACGTTGTCCAATACGGAAATGCCCTTGATCAGATTAGGTTGCTGAAAAATAAACCCAAAGGTCTTGCGGCGTATATCGGTCAAAAAGCGTTCCGGTAAACTGGTAATTTCACGCCCGTTCAATTTCACGCGCCCGGCCGACGGCCTGCTCATGCAACCGACAATACTTAATAACGTGGTTTTTCCTGAACCACTGGGGCCTTTTAGTACCGTGACCTTATTTTCGGCGATGTGCAAACTAACGCTGTTCAGCGCCGAAAATTCGCTGGGATTGCCGGCGTTATACACTTTTTTAACATTGACCAATTCGATCATCGCTTATTCTCCAGTAAATCTCATCGCCGAATCAGGGTCGATGGTCGCGGCTTTCCAGATAGGCACGATGGTTGCCACGGTATACGGGACCACGGTCAGAAAAAACAATGTCGTCAGTTGTTCGATATTGACAAAAGGCGTCAGCTCGAAATTAGGATAGAGATTCGACCAGCCCTTCAGTGCTGGCTCGAATACCATGGGGCCGGTAAAAAAGACATGAATGTAGGCCAGGATCACACCCGTAAAAAAAGCTGTCAATGAAACCACAGCGCCTTCCCAGAATTTCATTTGAATAACGTCCGAAGTTTCCCAGCCCACCGCCTTGAGTATGCCGATTTCGCGCCGTTCACCGGCGCTTAATCCCGAAGCCTTGTCCCAGGCGAAAATTACAAAAGCGAGCACCGCCGCCGAGAAAATGACAATCATCATGCCGCCTCGCCAATTAAAGATGGAATCATACGTTCTCAAAATCTCGTCCCGAATAATCGGCCGGGCTTGTGGCAGGCGTTTTTTTATTTTTGACGCGACCATAGCCACTTCGCTGGGATTACTGACGGCAACGGTAAGGTCGGTCACATAGCCCTTGTCGATACCGAAGAGCTTTCTGTAGTCGTCTTCGGTAATCAACATCAAATCTGACGAAACCAGTTCCGATTGGGAGGACAACACACCGGCAATCTTGAGGTTTATCACCTTACCGTCAAAAGCCAGAAATGGCATGTAATCGCCTTTGCCGATATTGCGGAGACGCGCGATGCCGTTGCCGATAATCAAGGTTTCAGGCTCAAGCACCGCGCCGTTGAGTTCAAACAGGGGTTTTGCCATATCAACTGCTTGCTGGTCACCAGATTCACTTTCAACGACAGTGGTTTTCGCAGATGATTTGACGTTGTGCGTAGGGCTTCCGTTACTTGGCGGTGTCAATAGCGTGTAGTTGGCGCTGACCAGGCTATCGTAATAATAGCCCCATAACCGGCTTTCGACGGCAGCGACACCGCGAATTTTTTTTATGGTTTCGATATAGCTGGCCGGAAACAGGTCATGCCGCCCAGCCACTATTTTCTGCACGACGATTTCCGGTGCATCCTTCAGGATAAGCGAGGCTTCTTTTTTAATCGAGTACGTGAAAAACATCGTCGAGGCCAATATGAAAACGATGAGCGTATATAAGGCCAACAAGCCGAAGTTTTTCACCTTTCTGCGCAGCAGCGAGGAGATCGTAAAATCTATAATGTAACGTTGCTTTTCAATCCAGGCTCTCATGGCGTTGGGTAATTCCTTCGGGTGGCTGGGTAAAAGAACCGGACGGGAAATGTTCCAGCGACAGCGGGTGATCCTGAAACGCCGTGTTCAAATCGGCTTGGGACAGATGCCGCGTATAACGGGCTTCGGTGAAAAGACACAGATCGGTAAGCCTTAACGCTTTAACCATCGCCGATTTTTCATCGAGACTTTCCTGCCGGGCATTTGTGCTAAACGAAGCATGTACCAGAAGCAGGCCCAACAAAAAAACGCCAGCCGATAAGTACAAAAAAAATAACGAGGAATTTCTCATATCACAACACAGGCCGTTATTTTGGTTATCAGGTGGAATTACATGGCTGGTTTCAGCGTGTTGAACACCACCTCTTGCCTGTCAGCTTCAAAGGTGGACAATCTTTTAGTAGATTCATTATTCCATAGAAAAAAAGCGGCTTGCAATCAAGAATATTAGAATATGTTTCAATTTTAAATAGATAAGGCTATGTATAAATATTAAGCGCTTTTTATGCCACAAATATTTATCAGCTATTAATCATAATGTTATAAATTTTACTGGGAAATAAAATAAATGAACTGCGTGATATGGCGCACTTTGCTGTGTGATATGACACACTTTTATTCCAGGCACTAATATTTTTTATGTTCTATTTTTTGCAGGACGCTTGAAAATCATCGCTTAATACAGGCAGGCATTGCGCACTTTAAATAATCCTGAACACTAAAACATGACGCGGACGGCGGATGCCTTCCGGCAAAAAAGGGGGGCGCAGAATCATAAGCCAGCGATAACCAAACGCTTATTGTTGACCAGTCAAGATACCTTGATAAAAGGCATTAAGATGCTGCCATAGCTGCTTCATCTTGTGCATCACGCGTTGCCTGAATTCTTCGGTGTTAGCGTTTTCTTGATCGGCAGGCTGCGCTGTAAGCGCAGCCACTTCTTCAGGTACAGGCGTGTTTTCAACGACGATAAAGGTGCCGGGAATCATTCCCATCCAGCAACTCCAGGGCACTACGCCGATCTCAGGCGGGGTGAATTCAATGATTTGCCTGCCCGGCTGCAACTTGATATTAAGCCCATACTGAGGCACCACGATGGCTTTATTGCACTCATTCAACTCGTTGCCATTGATCACCCATTTTACCGGTACACCTTTGCGCAGCGTGAATTGGCTGGGGGAGTAACCTTTTTTCAGTACATCCATCGTGATGGTTTGTTCAGTATCGCAGGACGGCGTCTCCGCGACAGTCGGTGACAGCTTTTGCGACACCCTCGCAATAAGGGTGTTGAAATCAGCACCGGTACCGGTTACCGCTAGCCCACGGTTAAGCATTACCGCCCCAAGGACCATCACAATAACACCGGAAGCTTTTAACAGTTTTGGGGTCAGGTTCGAAGACAATAGGCTGGTCAGAAACCCGAAACCCATCAGTAGCGGCAAGGTGCCGATACCGAAAAAAAACAGGATAACCGCGCCTTCCGACCAACTGCCAGTGCCAGCCGCCATGACATACATCGCTTGCAGCGGGCCGCAAATAATCATCAGGCCATTCAAAAGGCCAATATAAAAGGGATTACTGTGCTTGCGATATTCCTTGCCAACAAAGCGCATAACGAAAACTGGAGCCTTGAACTGGAAATGGCTGAGTGCGGGAAACACCTCCAGCATGTGCAGGCCGAACAGGATCAAAAAGACCCCTGCCGCCACGCCGACCGCGCCTTGCGTGTAGGGCGTGAATGCGATGATCGAGCCGAATGCGCCAAACGCCGCACCTATGAAAGTATAGGAAATGGTTTTGCCTAGACCATAAAGAAGGTGGGTGCCATAAGATTTGTAGCCCTTGGTGGCGTTTTTTGCGGTATAGCCTAAAATCAAAGGCCCACACATGCCGACACAGTGAAAGCTGGTCAAAAATCCCACCAGAATCAGTAGGCCATAACTCATGTCACTACCCAGTTTGGGCATGTCGGCATGATCCATGAACCAGCTGTCTAGCCAGAGGATGAAAGCGATTCCCGTCAGTGCAAGCGCCACTGCAAAAATGTTTTTGAAAGCCGTGAACACAGGATGCGTTGAGGCAGTGGCCGAATTTTCGTGGGTAGCGTTCATCATTGGGTAGTGGGTTAAATCTGTTGTTTAGGAGTCCAAAACACGTTTTGGACGTTTTGTGTAATCCAAGTCATGCCTTGGACTCCGAACTATAGGCAGTGAAATCTAACTGTAGGAAAAACATAGGCTTAACCCACTACCAATTTTTTATCCCGATTTGGATAATACTTTC
>JAUYEP010000378.1 GCA_030689765.1 Methylovulum sp. | reverse complement strand
TCCTTGCAGATAATTGCTATATTTTTAGGTTTTTCTATCACAAAATCTGGCTTGAAACAGCAGTTATCTGTATGAAATAACGTGATTATTTATTTAACACTATGATTTTTAATAAATAAACTTGTGTAGATACTTATGCTGAAGGGGGAGGTTTCAGACCAGCAAGGTATTTCGATGAACAATCTTCAAAGCTTTCCATACCTGACAGGAAACCAAGCCAAAACCCGCATCTGGCATGGCCTATTCAATAGGTCATTATTGCTGTTACTGGCATTATTGTTAAATTTTGCCGCGCCAGTTGCTGCCGATAACGTTAATGGCTTGAAAACCGTACAGCAAGCCATCGATATTGAAGTGTTTGTCCGCGAAGGCTGCCCTCATTGTGCAAAAGCAGAATTATTCCTGCAAACGTTGCAGCGTGAACAACCGCAACTGCAAATAAGCATCCGTGATATTAATAACGACCCAGCGGCTTTGCAGCGCTTAAAGGAAATAGCCGCGACACAGCGGGATGGCAGTATCAGGGTTCCGGCTTTTTATCTCAACAAGCAACTGATCGTCGGTTATTCCGACGAAGCCACGACAGGAAAATGGCTTCGGGCAGAATTAGCGCAGCACCACCCTAAAGTGCTGTCTAAAAATCAGCCATCCGGCGATGTTGCGGGCAGTTGCGAGGCGGTTGAATCGCTTTCCTGTACCGCCGACACTACCCCTACACCAAGCGCATCCAGTGAGTTTGACATTAGCTTGCTGGGTCAACGTATTTCCCTAGAACAGGCCGGCCTACCGCTGTTCACTATCGCTATGGGTTTGCTGGACGGCTTCAACCCCTGTTCGATGTGGGTGCTGATCCTGATGATTTCGCTGCTGGCGCCGATGCACGACAGAATGCGGATGTTCGCGGTCGCTGGCGCATTTGTTGCCGTTGAAGGTATCGCCTATTTTATTTTTATGGCGGCCTGGCTCAATCTTTTTCTATGGATAGGGCTGTCACGCACGTCGGAACTCATTATCGCCAGCATTGCGATACTGGCGGGCATCATCAATCTCAAGGATTTCTGGGCTTACGGCTGGGGCGTTTCCTTGTCCATCCCCAAGTCTGCAAAGCCTGGCATCTACACCAGAATCCGCAGCATCCTGCAAGCCGAAAATCTTCGCGCTGCAATATTGGGAGCTGTCGTATTAGCACTGCTCGTGCAGATAGTGGAATTCTTATGCACGTCGGGCTTTCCGGCACTCTATACCCGCATCCTGACGTTGCGGCAAACCAGCGGTATGAGCTATTACGGCTATCTGCTGCTTTACAATATGGCTTATATGCTGGACGACAGCATTGTGCTTGGCATCGGCGTCATCACACTCAGCCAACGCAGATTACAGGAAAAGGAAGGCCGCTGGCTGAAACTTATCAGCGGCCTGGTAATGGTCGGGTTGGGCTTTTATTTGATGATTGGGCAATGAGGCGTTACACGAGTGTAAATTCTAACAGCGGCTTATATGTTGTTACGTTGAATAATAGCCAGCCAATTTCTGCTAATGCCGACGACAAACGCATTGCCCATAAAGCTATCAATGTCAATAAGGAAAATTGTAAATTTGGGAAAGCGATAAATCTGGAAAACAGGAAATACAATTACTACAAAACATTTGGGCAAGAAAATGTAAACTTTATACCCATTGCTTCTTTGTCAGAGATAGCGGTTGCTGAACAAGAAATTTTAAAACGACTATCGCCGTACCGACTAATAAGCCCTTCGGGTAATCTAACGGAATGGATGCGCGGTATTGATGCCAGTAAAATTATTGACTTAGCCATAGAATTATTGGATAACCTAAAAATTCCTTACGAAACCTTATTCACCAACATAAGCGACATCACGTCTATGGTAAATTTCAGTCAGCTTTCCAAGCAAATTAACGAAGAGGCTATCCAGGCCAAACAGCCGCCTACTCAAGAAGCTAAAAAGAGTGGATTTAACCACGCGCTTCCTGATAATTATCAGCTTGATGAATATACGCATGAAGCCTACCACGCACTGACGGTTGATAAAAAGCCTGTGATTTTTCTTACGGGCCGAGCAGGGACAGGTAAATCAACTTTTATCCAATATGTCAAAAAAAACTATACAGGCAACTTTGTCATTCTGACCCCAACTGGAATGACGGCATTGAACATTGGTGGACAAACCATTAATTCTTTTTTTCGATTTCCGCCCAGAGCATTTGAAGACGAGGATATTGGTTGGCACCATCATGCAGCTATCGATCATCTTGACTTGATTATCATTGATGAAATATCGATGGTGCAATCTGACATGCTGGATCACATCGACTTCGCACTTAGAAAGTGGCGTAAATCATCTATTCCGTTCGCTGGCATCCAGTTATTGTTAGTAGGCGATTGCTTCCAACTTTCACCTTGGATTAAGTTTGGTGCGGAAAAGCAGCGTTTTGAAGAAATGTATCGTAGCCAGTGGTTTTTCGACGCCAATGTTTTTGAACGGGTCGATGTTGTGCCTATCAATCTTGAAAAAATCTATAGGCAACGCGATCCTTGTTTTACTAATATTCTTAATCGAATAAGAATCAAGCATAACCATGAACAGTGTATTGAACAGTTAAACCAGCTTTGCTTCTTTAACAAGCAGGGTTCAAATATTGAAGATCAGTTAATATTAACAACGACCAATGATCGTGCGGATAATGTTAATGCTGCGAAACTCAGTTCAATTAATGAACCCTCTTTTTTTTCCCAAGCTATAACTGAGGGAAAAGTTACCGAAGACATTAAAAAGACAATTCCTGATCAACTTGAATTAAAAGTTGGGGCTCAAGTGATGGTGACAAAAAACATCACAGGTGCGGCTAATGGCACTTTGGGCATAGTGAAGCAACTGTTCCCTAACAAAGTTATCGTAGAAAAATTAGACGATGGGCAAGAAATTGAGTGTTCGGAAGAGCTTTGGGAGCAATTTAACTATGAGTGGAATGGCGCAACTAAAAAGATCTCTTCTTATAAAACGGGAGCGTACAAACAAATTCCTTTGCGTCTAGGCTGGGCTATCACGATACATAAAAGCCAAGGACTGACATTCGATTCAGTTAAAATCGACCTCACTGGAGGAGCATTCGCACCAGGGCAGACTTATGTCGCTCTGAGTCGATGTCGGACACTTGAAAAAATCAGTTTCGACAGGCCTATTTCACTAAAAGATATTATTGTTGACCAAAAAATCTACGAATTTTACAAGCGCATATTCACATTGAATTCTTCTAAACTTACCCATGAATCACATTCAGATACTTCGCTAACGTCATCGAATTTAAATTCAATCTATCTAAGTCGTATCGATTTTGATGAAAAACTCAAAGAATGGTATAGCACATCAAACGATCCTTTCATGGGTTCATATAAGAATAATAGTGCGCCACTATTTATTAAACAAGAAGATAGCGTTTATAAATTAAACCAAGATACAAAAAGGCACGGGGTCAAACTTTATCTTGATTTGTTGGCAAAATACCAAGGTAAATTACCTTGGGTAATTGTCGCGAATGAAAACGGTAGGATGAATAAAGTAGCTTTTGGATATGACAAAGTCATTATTCCAGGGTTTTACTTATATTTTGTCGATAAATGAAAATACCTTATATAACCGCCAAGTTTAAGGACTATCAAAATGCACCTATTAGAGCCTTAACACCTGAACAGTTTTTGCAGGAATTAAAGGGCTGATAATCGGCAAGTAAAAAAACAGACGGTTTTTAGATCTGTTTTATCGAATAAGGAAAACGCATGTCGGCACAGTTAATCCAGTCACTTATTCCCCATCTTCCCCGTTACGCCGAAGAAGAAGGCGATTTTTACAGCGTTCCGCGAGACGCCTTGATTGACGCGGTGTGTTCACAACACCCGCTTGACCAGGCCATTGCTGAAAATACTGTTAATTTACTGGAAACCTTGCTCGAAAGCTGCCCCCTGTTTGGAGTGATTCTCGCCAATCAGCATGTAAACTGCGGGAACTAGAATAGTGTGCCGATACCGGTATCTACACGGCTAAACAATTACAATCACATAAAAATGCCTTTCCAGATCAATATTAATTTTTGCAGGGGCGTTTTGCCTTTGTGTACGGAATACTTGCTATTCCTTCGCCGCCGTAGCAACTTCTCCACATTCAAATAATTGTTCAAAAAATTCACGATATGCTCCGGCATTATCGCCTGCAAAAGCTCCGCTTCTAAACTCGATGCCCTCATGCCGGTTCGGCGGCGATCTACGATCTCAACAACTTTCCAACTGATGTTGAGCCGGTCATAAGCCACCCGTTTTTTAATATCTTTGAGCACCTCGTAAGCCTCTCTAAGCGCCTTGAACTTTGCTTCGGCATCCGGCTCCGTGCTGACATCGGGATGATATTGACGCGCCAGTTTACGATAGGCTTGCTTGATTTCATCCTGATTGGCATTTTGGGATAAACCCATCACCTTGTAATAGTCTTTATACCGCATGGCTTGATACCGTTGCATTAACCACTAAGGCAATGCCAGCGACAATTCCTGGCTAAATTCGCTGAGCAGTTGACTAAGTGCGCTAACTGTCGCCGGATAGGACACATCGGCGAGCGTATGTTCAATTGCTGATTGCCCATTAGTAACGATGGTGTGCGTTTTTTCATCCATCACTGCCCACGTTGCTTCAAGATTTGCTGATTTTCCAGGCCGAGTATCCAACCGGACAATGTCGATAATCATGCGGTAATTTACCGTACCGTAAGCGCTCCAGGGATAAGTCCTGAAAATAGTGTCCGGTTGTAACCTGGACAGGTTCTGCGTTAAAACCTGCGCCACCTTGTCTTTTACCGGTTCTGCCCATTGCTGGAATTCAGCGACTTGTACGCTGTTGTTACCAGACCGCGTGACAATTTGTTTACGCTCCAGCAAGGTTGGTATTGTGATAGGCCCTATGCCGACCTGGCGTTTTTTCACCGTGTGAGTTAGCTGTGCCTGGGCTTGGCTTAACGCTTCCAACACATAAAAGTTTGTCGGTGGGGTCGATGCACAAGCTGAAATCAACAACATTACGATGGCCGCACCGCATTTTGTCATTCTGTTTTTTAACATAGCATCACTCTTCTTTTTTACCGCGGATGAGCGTATCAGGATGTTGTTGCAAATAATCGGTCAGTTGTTTGACTGAGCTTGCGGTTTGTCCAAGTTCTTGCAACAGTTTGTCCAGTTCGTAATGGGTAGTGGAGCCGGGTTCCAGCGAATTTAACACCTGATGCGCCGAATTCATGGTTTTGTCGGTGGTGCCTAAGGTTGTATTGGCGGTAACCAGCATGGTATTTGCAGTTTTTGACGTGGTTTGCAGGGATTGCAGGGTTTTGTTAATTTCCGCACTCATATCCTCCAGAGGCAATTTGGCAATTTTATCCATGATGGTTTGTGCAGAGTGGGTAAATTGATCCAAAGAACTCGCGGTAGTCGGAAATTCAGGATAAACGCTGCTATTGATATTCAAAACAGGGGTGTTCAAAACAATTTTACTTTTGGGATGAAAATCAAGGTCAACAAGCAATTGCCCCGTAAGTAGGCTGCCTGTTTGCAGTTGTGCGCGCAAGCCTTTTTTAATCAACTGTTCAATGACGTCCTCGTCACTGACACCAGGCAGGTTATTTACGATACTGATACGTTGTGGCTCCAGTTCAACCATCACAGGAATGCGTATTTCTGCCGTTTTTTTATCCAGTTCCAGATTAATACTGGTTACTTTACCAATCGGAATACCACGCAATTGCACCGGCGCACCGTCCGTTAAACCGCGGACTGAGCTATTGAAGTACATGACATATTTTAAGGTGTTGCTGTAAACAATCTGGGTTGATTGCTCATAGGTATCGTACAGCGGGAAACGGCTGTTTTCAGCCATGACTTCATTCGCCGCATCTTCAGCCGAGGCACGAAAAGCAATACCGCCACTTAATAAAGAAATCAATGGCCCCGTCCTGACTTTAAAGCCATCGGCGCTGGCCGATAAATCAACGCCGCTATCTATCCAAAAGCGGGTATTTTTTTTGACGAACTGGTCATAGGGCTTGTTGATAAACACTTTTAGCTTGATGGCATCAGCTTCTGGCGACAATTCATGGCTGAGCACTTCACCGACAATAATCCCATGGAAATTGATCGGCGTACCCGGCTGCATTGAACCCAAGTTGTTGGTTTCCAAGATGAATTGCTTGCCCTCGGCATTGCTTTTAAGCAACGGCGGCGAAATGAGGCCGATAAAACGGGTTTGCTTTGAGCCGCCCCCTGGCTTGATGCCGATATAAGGGCCCGACAGCAAAGTGCCCAGCCCTGAAACACCGCCTAAACCAACCTGTGGACGCACCACCCAAAAAAGGGTTTGCTGCTTTAGATAAGCTTGTGCGCCATTATTCATCTGCGCGGTCACTTGTATGCTTTTCAAGTCATCACTAATACTAATCGCGGTGACTTTACCGACTTCAACATCCAGATATTTGATTCTGGTTTTATCCACTTCCAGACCGTCGGCATTGGGAAAGCTGATCGTAATGACTGGGCCTTTTTCCGAAATGGCTTTATAAATTAACCAACCGCTAACGATTAGGGCAATTAAGGGTAAAAACCAAACTAGCGGCAAGCTTGATTTTCTATTGATGGTGACATCTTCAGCATCGTAAGGGTCGGTAAAATTATTCATAAACTACGGCTGATTATTCCAATTGGTTATCCCAGATTAAGCGTGGATCAAAACTTTTAGCGGCAAACATGGTTAGCACAACAACGGCGGCAAATGCCGTTGAAGCGGGCCCTGCAATCACCTTGGAGACGCCGCCTAAATCGACCACCGCGACAAGAATTGAAATCATAAAAATATCCAGCATCGACCAGCGTCCGACAAAAGCAATCACGCGATATAACTTAGTCCACAAACGGGCATTGCGTTGCCAGCGGTAATGGACATTCAGCAATAACAGGCTAATCCCCAGCAATTTCAACAATGGCACCAGGATGCTGGCGACCAGCACCAGTATCGCAATGGGCATCATGTCCTTGTCGATTAACGCCATAATGCCGCCCAAAATCGTATGCTGCTCGGTGACGCCCAATTGCATCACTGTCATGATCGGAAAAATATTGGCGGGGATATACAGGGCGTAACTGCTTGACAAAAGCGCGGTGGTACGTTGGACACTATGGGGTATGCGGGCATGCAGATAGTTGCCACAAACCCGGCACTTGCGGGATAACCGGGTTGGTTTGCTTAAATGCCCGCAACCATGGCAACGGATAAGCCCTTGGGCGAGCGCCGCTGCGTTAGGCTTCATGGAGCCGGGCAATGTGTTTCCAGAACAAATAAGCATCAAGGCTACTCGCGAGCATCGCCGTAATCACCAGCAGCGCAACAAAAGCATAAAGGCCAAAACCCAAAATTAAATCCGCATCTGCTGCCAGTTTCACACAGGCGACAATAATACCCAGCGTGTAAACCTCCAGCATTGCCCATTCATCCAAATGTTGCAACCAGCGCATCCAACTGCCCAGATACTTGTTCGGCTTGTTAAAGTAAAGGTGCGCACTAATAAGGAACGACAAAATGATATTCGTTAATGGAAATAGGATGCTCGACATCAAAACCAGCACAGCCACTGCCCACATCCCTTCGTTAAATAACCCCATTACACCAGACCATAAAGTGCCTTCATGGCTGTTGCCCAATAACTTCATACCGATCAACGGCAATAAGTTGGCAGGAAAAATGATAATAAATCCGGCAATGGATAAGGCTAACGTACGTTCGACGCTTTGTTTGCGCGGCCTGTAAAGCAGATAACCGCAACGTGGGCACAATGCTTTTTCACCGATTTCAGGCGAACTTTGGTTAAGCAGCAAATCACATTCCGGGCAGGCATCTAATTTTATATTTTTCATGATCACACATTAAGCGCTAACCGACATGGCCCTATTTTACAGACAAGAGTTTAGCGTGCCATAAAAACAAGGGAAGCGGCAAATAACACACCATAAAAACCATTATTTTTATGCCCTGTAAATAGATAACCGAAAACTCATAATAGTGGCCCGAATACTCCGCTGCGTATATCGCCGTACCCATAAGCGGAAAGCCTGACATTACCAGCAATAAATTCCTGCCCCTCACTAATATGAATACCTATCCCAACACGTTACAGATGCACAATCATCCAAATAGTTGACTGCGTGCCACCAGTTCTTAGGTAGATATAAACAGTCCCCTGCTTCAAGTGTTATAAACGCACCTTTAGCTTGGCTAAATTGGGGAAAGCACTTTTCGTTTGAGTTTGAATCAAACGGATTTACAGGACTGAAGCCCGCTCGATACCCTTGCTCCGATTCGTAAAGAAATGGAGTTTGATTTGGATGGTATAAATAAAACGTTTTCCGTCCCCACAAATTAAAATGCAGATTGTTTGATGAGTCTTGGTGCATCAGAACAAATGTGCCTGGGTTGTTTCGAAAAAAAAGCAGCTCATCATTATCAAGAAAAAACCTGTCCAATAAGCTTTTTTCCCTTACGGCTGCCGATACGCCTTGCCAATGCTTAATTGGCTGAACTCCGAGGTAATAGTCACCCAGAAATTAAAAGGGTATTTTTTTTCTGTATTCTGATATGAGAAAGGCAATAAATCATTCTGTACTTGCCGAGCAATATCTATATCACGCAAGTAAAAGTCTGAACAGCATTGTGGAATACCTAGACTTTCTGCGAAGTCCAATTCAGATCCCGTCTCTTCGCTTTGCATGGCAAACATTACTTTTTCTGGATTGGCTCCGACATAAAGGTAATGCTCCCCGATTCGGGATTCAGGTTCAAGAACGATTGGCGGGGCATTGCACCATCCTCCCTTTCCAGCGTCAGGGCAAGCAAAATACTTCTGCTTGCTAATGCCGACGTACAAACCACACGCTTCGATTACGGATACAAAATGGGGTAGTTGGCTATCGCATATTGACGTACGAATAATCTTCAGGCCAAATAAAGCTTGTAGAACTTCTCGAATCACAGCAGGGGAAATGCCAATGCGTTGCAAATGACTAATCACTAATTTTGGATCGTAAATCAATTCCAACTTCCTTAATCAATTTGTTTTGAATATGGGGAAACAACTTCAAATAGTCAGCGCAATAAACGGAGGGATTCTTGAAATGATTTGCCTCGTTGTAACGATGCGGGAAATAGCCACCGCAGCATGAAGTCACAAACGCGCACTTGCAGCACTGCTCGCATAGCGCTTCTCTTCCAATTTGGCGTGCACGAATGAGGCTTGATTCAAGAGCATCGTCTATTGCGTTGTCAAAAACATTTAATCCCGTACCTTCAATGCCATTCTTTACCGCTTTTATTTGATCAACCGACTCAAAACTACCATCGGTCGCAATCACCATTAACGATACCGGCTCTAAACCAAAATATTCCATCTCGCCGTAACCACCCAGCAGATGTTGCATAATCTCTTCAAATTTTCTGATACGAATCTGCTGGTCTCCTGCAAACCAATCATCAAAGATTGCAATTAACCAGTCGCCATATTCAGTGCTGGAGACAGACGCCTTTCCTGTCGGCAAGCTATCCCATATGCCATCCGGCTCCAAAAAGTCAAGGGTGGGTGGATTGAATGTTGCTAAATGCCGAAAAATCGAGATAGGATCAGAGCCTACATCTATGACGGCCAGCAGCCCTCCCCAAATGTCCCGATATTGTCCCTTAACCATTTTTGAGATGCCGCGGACGGCTTTTGTATAACTGCCGGCCCCTTTTTTGTAAACTCTAAACTTGTCATTGACATCAATGGGGCCATCAAGACTGACACCCACTCTAATTTGCTGTTGAAAAAAAACTTCAAGGTGCGCATCAGATAATAAAATCGCGTTGGTTTGAACGCCTATATTTAACTCATAAATTGACGAGATGATTGACTTTGCAGTGTTTGATGCCTCTTCAAAAAAACCGGGGGATCTAAGCAACGGTTCGCCACCATGAAAAGCAAGATCAATACTGGGTAGTTTATGCAGAATGGCGTGATCTCTGATGCGAAAACACATTTGGCGGAAAATTGCTATCGACATTTCATGTGGTTTGAGTTTCCACCCTGAATTACCGCGGTTGTACTCATAGCAATAAGTACAATCCAAATTACATCGGCTATGGACTTTTACAACGTAACTATTAATCGGGGTTGGCATAATATTCGATGCTAAGATAATTTTTCCCTGGTCGTAAACATGTTAATGAGCTCTGGCAATTTGCGCGGCAGAGGAATAAGTTCCAGGGTATTTCTGAATTGATGAGAGACGTCTTGAAAATTTTCGACTGGAATATAGGTTCGAGTAAAACCGTTATTGGCCGCCAGCAACAATTTTTGATTAATGTGGGCAACAGGATTACACACGAAATTCTGTTGTTCACGATGGATTGCGCCTGTTACCATAACCCCCGTTAATGGAAGCTTTTTTATAGATACAAGCAGTAGGGATAGGAATACCGAAAGGGACAAAGAGTCGCCTATCACATAATTTTTCCTTGCCGTTAGCAAATCAATTGAATGCTGAGAAAAACCGAAAGCATAATAAAGCGAATCAATAAATCCTATATGGAGTGCTGCTGAAAAAGCATCGTATATCCCTGTTATTGATTCCAAATTCACTGGCTAGTTCGTGCGCATTGTAGTTTTGCCATAATCCAGTCAACGCATCGCGAAAGGTGGGTATATTCGCCTTCTCTGATTCACACCTGATGCCTTCTGGCATCTTTTTCCGTAACGCTCACGACCCAAGCTTTTGACTCACGCCGCTTACTGTGGTTTGCAACCTGCTCCTGCAAGCCGATTGCGAGGGGCCATACCCTCATCTCTTATGCCGCTTGCTGCGGCACACTACGCCCATCTGACTTAAAAATCGTATACTTTACACAGGAAACAGCTTTTGTCCGTGCAGCGGCAACGCATCCTGCGCCATATCCTGCTACATAAAACGCCGGCCGCACTGGCCTGGACAGCTACCAGTGGACGGCCTGGGCATGTCAGTGCCGTCGTCGGACAAAAGTGGCACATCAAGGTGAGTGGCTCGCGCCTGTATCAACTGTTCGAGCAATGGGGGTTGTCGCTACAAAAAGCCCATCGTGACTATGGCCCCCAGGAACAGGCCCACAGATCGCCGACTTAAAAAAACGGCGCAGGCGCATTGATCGCCTTGGATGAATTCGCGTTGCAAAGCACGCCTTACACGCATTATGCGTGAGCCGAAAAAAACACGAAACCCAAAATCTGGGGCGACGGACGCCACCGGCAAAAACTCAATGGCTTTTTGACCGTTGACGTGCAACGTGGCAGCACGCGGGTGGACTTTAAAAAACAAAGCTCGACCGAAACAGTGGTGGGGGTCGTCGTGCTGACGGCCTTGGTTTATCTGCAAAAAGGCTTCAGACACCTGACCTTTTTGCCCGACAATGCCAAAATCCACGGCAAAAAAATGGAAGCAGGTGTACAACAGCGGCTTGCCGACATCGCGCAGCAGGCGGCACTACCGGAATATACCCTCAGCTTTTGGCATACGCCCAGCTACTCTCCACGGCTCAATCCTGCCGAATACCTGATCCATGAAGTGCGGCGAAACGGTTTATATCAAGTGCCTTGTACGTTAACCCTGCAAGAAAAGGTGGCGCGTATAAGAACCCAACTGGCACGGGGTTCGCCCATGAACGAGCAGCAAATGCGCAATTTACTTAATTTTATAGCCCATTCTAAAGTTAAACGGTTTTAGAGTGAGATGGGAGTAATATCAGACACCCACTTTTGATCGGGGGCATCCGCTGTGTTGTTTGCTCCAATAGATTGGGGGCAACGGGTAATGAGTGGCTACTATTCGTGGTGGCTTTGTATTTCTTGGCCGCTTTCGCCCGCCAGCCGTTGTCACGCATGATTTTGGCGACCCGATGCCTACTGGCCAACCGGCCTTCCTCTTG
>JAUYEP010000376.1 GCA_030689765.1 Methylovulum sp. | reverse complement strand
TGGCTACTTGGGCTTGAAAAGCCCGCTTTTTATCTCCGGTCACAATTTTGCGGCATCTTTGATTGTGTTGATATGCTGTTCTGACAAGGGGATCATGCGTTAGGGGTCGGGGAAGTAAACTATTGCTGACAGGATAGCTATTTTACAACAGCGACTTGGGTAAATGGTGGTTGTTTTTTTGCGAGTTACCTAAATGAGCGATGGAAGGCTGGCGGCGAGTTCAAGCGATTAACCCAAGCTGAGAAGCAAGCCTTTGCTATCGAAAAGCAACGCCAAGATGCTGAAAACCAGAAAGCGGCAGCGGCGCATTATGCCAGAGCCAAGCAAAAAGCCGCTTATATTATGGTGTAGATCAACACCAGCAACAGATCATCAATACCTCGCCAGAAAGCGCATACAACCACACATGAGGCGGCTTTATAAAGGGGCTTTAGTCATCCCGATGAAGGATGAAAGCAACGCCTTGGTAAGCCTGCAATTTATTGCTGATGATGGCGTAAAAACCATGATGGGCGGAGGCATTGCAAAAGGCTCATTTTGTCCGCTTGGTGATCTTACCACCGGCAACAGCACCATTTTAGTTTGTGAAGGTTTCGCCACTGGTGCGAGTTTGTACCAGAACAAGGGATTATTTACGTTTGTGGCGTTCAGTGCCGGTAATCTTGCAGAGGTTGCTAGGATTGTTAAAACGCATTACCAAAACAGCGAGATCATTATTTGCGGCGACAATGATGCAAGCGGCGTTGGACAAAAGGCAGCACGGGCAGCCGCGTTAGCCGTTGGTGGCAAGTACATTTTGCCGCCGGTTGTGGGTACGGATTGGAATGACGCTTTGAATGGAGGCAGCCATGTTTAATAACACTGATATTTTAGACGATGCCACACAGCCCAGCAGCAACACGGCTTTAACTGGGTTATCCACCAAAGGTAAAGGCAGCAAAAAGCCGCGCCAAGATAAGAACGAATCGTAAGCGCGGGAACATGGGGCTGTAGAAACCACGTTTTTTGATGGAGGAAAAAAAGAGGTTTCAACCCCGCCACAAGATGAAAAGCCGCTGAGTTTTTTTGTAGAAAAATTTCTCCCGGAAGAAAATAGTCTAAACCACGTTCCCAATGTTCCCACCTTGGATTTATCCACGGCGACTAATGCCGAAGCCGAAAGCATTGATAGTGCTATGGCGGTTATTGACGCGGCTTTACTGGTTTGCAAAGAAATCCCAAAGGTATTATTTTCCGATGAATTTATTGAAGCGGCTAAAGTTATCCACGCAGCAGATCAAGGCTTGTGGGCTGAATGTCGTGTTGCCATAAAACGCGCCAAGCCAAGCGGGGTATTGCTTAGCGACATCGACAAGGCAACCAGTATTTATGAGGCTGAAAGCGCAGAATCAGAAACAGTCGCGGCTAAGTTAATCGCCTTGGCGTTATCATCGGGCAGCCTGTTTTTTGATGGGCAGGGCGATAAGGGCTTTTTATCAACCGATATTAGCGGGGTTATTCACACCTTGGCGATTGGTAGTGCACCGTTTGTGGTATGGCTGAGTTATGCCTATTACCAATCCACCAAACAGGAAAGCAAGGACGGTAACGGCTTTAGCGCCAGTGAAACCGCTATAAAACAAGCAGGGTTTACGTTGTCCGGTATCGCCAAGCACGAAGGCGAGAAGCAGCGCGTCCATTTGCGTGTAGCAGACCACAATGGCGGGCATTATGTTTTTATTGGCGATGAACGGTTACAAGTCATTGAGGTGTTGCCTATCGGCTGGCGCGTTATCGACAATGCACCTGTGAAATTCTGGAAACCGTCTTCGATGCAAGCCTTGCCGATGCCGCAACCCAGCGGCGACTTATCGCGGCTATGGGAATTCACCAACATCCCAGAGCATGACAGGCTTTTAGTATTGGCTTGGCTCTTGGAGGCTTACCGCGAAGAAACCCCCAAGCCGATACTTGCCCTTTCAGGTTTGCAAGGTAGCGCGAAATCATCCACACAAAGCAAGTTGCGGGAGTTGGTGGACAACAACGCCGTAAACCTACGCGCCGCTCCCAAGTCAACCGAGGATGTATTTATAGGTGCGGGCTGTAACTGGTTGTCCAGCTATGAAAACATATCGCACTTACCCAGTAAGATGCAGGACGCGTTATGTACCTTGGCGACTGGCGGCGGGTTTGCGGCACGGACGCTGTACACCAATGACGAGGAAACCATCATTGAAGTTAAACGCCCTGTCATTATCAATTCAATCCCCCGCGTAATTACCGCCCAAGACTTGACGGATCGGGCTATCTGCATCGAATTACCCAGTATCGAATACCGTGAGGAGTCAGAATTGAATGCCGCTTGGGAACTGGCGAAACCTTCCATTTTTGGCGGCTTGCTGGATTTATTTGTTAATACGCTGGCACAACTGCCCAAGGTAAGACTAAACAAACCGCCACGCATGGCGGACTTTACGCGGCTGGGCGAGGCAATGTTTCAATCACTAGGGCACAGCGCAGGAACGTTTGACGCACTCTACAAAGCAAACCGCACCGAAAGCATAGCCATTGCCCTTGAAGCGTCACCCGTTGGCTTGGCTGTCCGTGAAATGGTTGACAACTATACGGGCAATAGTGAAACCGTTTTCTATGGCACGGTGAAAGCGTTATACGACGCGTTAAGCCTTGACTATAAACACAACTCAGAAAGCTGGCCTAGATCGCCACGTGGCTTATCGGAAGTCATTAAACGGCAATCCCCCCGCGCTGCAATCGTTGGGTATTGGCGTAATTCAAAGCACACTGCGTGAAAGGACCGCTGAAGGGCGAGGGTTGACCATCAAGATTTTCAAAAGTGGGAACATTGGGAACATTGGGAACGTGGTTTCAACAAAAAATGCCCCAGAAAAAAAATACAAAGTAACTCAGCGGCTTTTTTAAGCGATGACAAGGAGGCTTTCTAATGTCGATATTGCCAACAATAAAAGCCAAAGGTTTCACCGTTACCTTAATTGGTGACGGCTTTGAAGTCACACCAGCCAGCCTTTTAGCCGATAATCAGCGGGAGTTTCTCAAAGCACACAAAGCTGAAATTATCCAAGAGCTAAAACAGCAACAAGCCGGTAACGATGCCAATACCTTTGACGACAGGCACTATTGCCACGAGTGCAAGCGACTGGTTAAAAACAGGTGCGTTGTCCAGCGGTTTAAGCCGACTGATGACGTTGTGCGCCGGTGTCCTGATTTTATTGGGAGGGGATAATCATGGCAGGTGAAAAGAACTTATTTTTTTACGTCGATTGTGTCTTGGCTGTTGATGACGGTGGTGGGCATTGATAAACAGGGCGTACCGGCATGGGCCCAAGGGGCAGTTAATGGCTTTAAAGGCTTTGATTGCAACGCGGGGATAACCCGACAAGTGAAATATCTGATAGTCCGTGAATTGACTGCACAGGTAAGTCGTGACGTTATCGTATGAGTCGGACGTAAGCATTAACCAAACTGTTGGAGGGCTTTCTAGTGAGTTATTCACCGATACCTCACGTTTGCAGAATTTGCCTAGGGCGTTTGCTGCAACGCAAATTAGATGATGTTGGATATGAATATTTTTGTCCTGATTGCGGGCAAATGGCGCACAGTAATTACCCGATGGCGTTGTGCATGTGCGGGTTTAATTTTAAGGGGAAGAAAATATACAAATGTGTGCCTAACCCCACAAGAAACTTAGTCAATCCTCTGGCTTATATCGCTATTTTCAAATAAAAGACGTCACAGTTTTTGACGACAAAACACCACAACTGGCGCGGATTGCAGGGCTTTTGTGTCCTAATGATGAACGAATAATCAACACTTTTTTGAACACACCAAACCAAATTTTTAGGGGGCAACATGGCTAATGGCTGGACACCAGAGCGCAAGGCGGCAATGTCAGTGAAAATCAAAGAGTGGCAGCCGTGGGCAAAGTCCACCGGCCCGAAGTCAATCGAAGGTAAAGCGAAGGTTGCCATGAACGGATTGAAAGGTCGTAAACGTCCAGTAGTCAGCTTCAAAGCCTGGTTAAAAAGGAACCGCGACAACCCCAACAATATTCCGCTGGATGAGTTTTTAGCCGAAGCGTTGCGGCGGTCTATAAGTTTGCTTTGTCGTGACAGTATTCTGAAACCAATAAAACCAACGGAGTAACCAGTGAAAACTATAAACGAAGTTTTAAACGAAGCCGAAGAAGGCCATTACCGCCGTGAGGCTGCAAAACTACTGGCTAAGGCGAATTTATGCCGACAGAAGGCAGCAATTGCCAAACGGCGTGAAAAATTGTTGAAGGCACGAAGCGCGGCAGCTAAACCCTTGGTGTTGTTTTTCATCAAGCCAAAGCCAAAACAAACCATAATGAACAAGGCTTTACTAAACGAAATTAGGGGTATTTGATGATTGAACTAACCGAAATAGAACAGGCCGCACTAAGCGGCAAACCCACCGCCACGGCGAGAAAGGCTATCGACAAGGCAAAGAAGCCGCCGAAGCCAAGCAAGCGGCTATTGAAGCCGAAAATAGGGCGAGATTGAATGATGAAATTAATGCCTTGGCTGCAAATGAAACCAACACCACGGCAAAGCGTATCACTACTGATTGTTTGGGTTTTTTGAGACCACTGGCAAATGATTTTGCCCAAAGTTGAAGGGTTGCGCACAGCCGATTTTGCCGGACACCTGCATTTTAATCTTGAACAATCTGGCATTGCGGCAAAGCGTAATGAACTTACTGAAATTGTTAAAAAAACAACTGATTCTATTCAGCGGATAGCATCAGAAAATGCTGAACTGGCAGTCGCACGGCGTGGCGGCTTGGCTGGTGTTGACGTTGCTGGCAAAGTGGGCATGAACTTGCTGGACATCGAAACATTGAACGGAATTAAAGGACGAATCGAATTTGAGCTTGCAGAATTGCCCGACAGTCACCGCGACTGGCACGGTGACTGTCGGGCAAAGTCTGTCAAGGAATCACGGGTAAAGGCGCTATTCCTTGTCATTGAAGGGTGCGAGTCAGTCATTGCCGCTGTGTTGCGCGACTTACGGGCGAGTAATGACGTTACACCCAACTATTTACGGACGGTGAAAGTGCCGTGGGGTTAGGTTTTTCGACAAACAGCCAACGCGCCCGAATCTTGGACTAATTGCAGTCCAACCAGCACGGTGCAACTACGCTTGAGATTGTCAGCAACTTGGATGTATTACGTCCTGGGGCTAGAGTTTGTGAACTTAGACAAGCCGGTTACAACATCGTCACCCACTGGACAGAGCAAGACACGCAATTAGGCCGTCACCGTGTTGCACGGTACGTTTTGCTGAATTGATTAAATAAAAATAACATTCCTGCGACCACTCAGCCGGTTTTGTACCGGCTTTTTTTGCGTTTGTTTTCAAGCGTCCCTATCGTGTACCATGTGGGTTAAAACCACCATGCCAACAGGTATAAACTTTTTATGTCAACGATAACCTTTGATACCCACGAATTTGTTAAAAAGCTAAAGGATGTCGGCTTTAGCGAACAGCAAGCGGAAGTGATAACCGATTTACAGAAAACAACGGTTAGCAACACTTTAGAGCAAGCGCGTCATGATTATGAACTTGACGACTTAGCCACCAAACGGGATTTAAGGGAAACCGAGCTACGGCTTGAATTAAAGATTATGGAAACTAAAGCCGATTTAATACGCTGGGTTGTCGGTGTCGGGCTATTGCAGATAACGATTATTGCCGGGTTGCTATTGAAGATCGCGGGGACTATTTAAACAGTAACCCCCAACGGGGGAAGTTAAAACAAAGAGCCGGAGCAATCCGGCTTTTTTGTGCCTGTTGCCACCATTGCCGCGTTGACACCCGATACATACGGGTTACAGCAGCAATGCCGTGCAGGTTTGTTGCCTATTTGTTGACAGCATACATTGCAAATACAATGCCCGTCTGTAAGCCTTGAAATTCATGGCTTGCGTAGAGTTGGTACGGAATCAAGCCAGGGAATATATTGTTTACTAATATGATACATATCGACTGGCAAACTGCACACGCATATTGAAAAGCAATTGGAGGCTAGGCAATGAACCTAGCCAAGGTAAATAAGCTGTACAGCCAGCTGACACCACACGAATTGGCGGCATCACCGACGGCGTTATGCCAAACCGTAACCCGTTCCGAATCGGTGGCTAAATTATCTAAAAGCGGGCGGATTTGCCACTCATTTTCAGGTAAAAAAGTTGTAGTTTTTTAGCCAATTTGTCGCCAAATTGTAGTTTTTTTATACAGGTTTTCAGGTTCAATTTGTGTTATTTTTTGGGTTAAATCAGCCGCGTTTAACAGGCGATAACCGCGGCTTTTTGAAAAACCCCAACGCATTTCAATGTAATCTTCAAAAGTTTTGTACTTCTCAGTGGCAGACAGCGGGGAGTTCAAGGCTTACCATCACATCGCTTCAATGGATGCCGCTTTGCTGGAAGCCTGTGGACAATGCAAAGTAAGCCTTGAGTCAATAAGGACACTGGCACAATGCGAAGGGCAGCCGACATTGGATAAGGATTTGTTTGTTAATCCGGCTTAATGTCGTTCAATTACCAATTGGCAAAACCCTTTTAAATAGTCCCCGCGATCTTCAATAGCAATCCGGCAATAATCGTGATCTGCAATAACCCGACACCAACTACCCAACGGATTAAATCGGCTTTAGTTTCGGCAATGTCACGTTTCAACTCAGACTTAACCAGCTCTATTTTTAACTCGGTTTCTTTTATCCGTGAATCAAGCCTTAGCTCGGTTTCCCTTAAATCCCGCTTGGTGGCTAAGTCGTCAAGTTCATAATCATGACGCGCTTGCTCCAAGGTGTTGCTAACCGTTGTTTTCTGTAAATCGGTTATCACTTCCGCTTGTTGTTCGCTAAAGCCGACATCCTTTAGCTTTTTAACAAATTCGTGGGTATCAAAGGTTATCGTTGACATAAAAAGTTTCTGCCTGCTGGTATGGTGGTTTTAACCGGCATGGTACACGATAGGGATGCTTGAAAACAGACGCAAAAAAGCTCTACGCTTTCACGCCAGCAATTCCAAATTTGGAATTTCAATAAAAACAATATGATAGAAAAATTCCATTTTAGCGTTACGCAAACTCAAAAACTGCTCGTTTCGGAAGTCATTGGTTTACCTGATTAGCAAGATGCTTCAGCTGACAGACGATAGACTGGAGTCCTGAGCTTGCTCTGGCTGTTTGAAGGCTCAAAGCGAGCTTTGAACTCCAGTATCTTTGAGCCTAGCTGAAGCATCTTGCTAATCAGGTTGGTTTATGTGGCTTGCAGCTCTTGGTAAATTCAATCATTCATTATTAGATACTGTTGCTACCAAAATGCTAAATATAACGTGCTGATAAATAATAACTTCAAAATTTGGAATTGCTGTTGATTGCTTTGCAAATACTTGGACGCTAAAAAACGTCATCGTCCGACTACAGTTTTGCGCTGTTTTGGAGTACCCGCAGGGGGGATGGGTGGAATCTGTAATTATGTATAAATAGGCGACCGCACAGAGATAACATTCCTGCCCATCGTACTTTGTACTTTATTCCCCGGAACTAAACCTGATCGAGATACTTTGGCGAAAAATAAAATACGAGTGGATTTCTTTTCGCTTACCACTCGTTTCTGTCCATTAAACAAAACCTGTTTGATATTCTTGCCAATATCGGCAAGTCTTACGCCATCGAATTTGCTTGATGAAAGGTTAGGGGGCTTTTGGGCGATTACTTACGATAGCCAATAAAGCAGAGGCGGCATATTGGCGCGGGGGACATGATTGATAAACGCGTTAAGGTAATGGCAGATTGGGCAGATCATCTGGATGGCTTGAAGGCTGGAGCGCATATAGCGCCTATATAGATGCCCGTGTAGCCCAATCAGGATGATTTTGCCATTTACATTAGCTGGCCCAGAGCGAAAGCACCGGCATAGGTAAAGCCGGCATAGAATAATGATACCGCTGCACTGGCAAGCGTATTAAGCGATAGCACACGTTTGATAATATAAGTTATCAGCGCAAAATTCCACAGCAGCAGTAGCCCTACGAGATAATAGCTGATGGCGTTTTCGCTGACGGTCAGCCAGACCAGCACCGGAATAATAAAACATGACACCACATTTGAGCAGAATAAAAACGCCGTCAACACTTGAATAGTGGCGTATAGCGTTTTATTGACGTACAGAATGAACATTACAAACAGTAAGGTTAATAAGGTTTCCAAACTGACTTCATAGAATGACTCTATCGGGTCATCGGTCATATTAGCCTGCACGAAAAACTCGACAATAAAGTAGAAAATCAGATTTTGTTTTAGAAAATTGACTGACCTTATCAATTCAAGCGGATTTGATTTGAACCAGCACAGTGGCAAATAGTTTTTTAAAGTATCCATGGCTAATTTTTGAAGCAAGTTTTGCTGAATCAACAACGCCCATGATTAATAAAACGAACCCCTATGGGACGTCTTTGAGACTCGAGGGTTGTTGGGAGTTTGGCGGCAACCCATTATAACTGCTGAAATAATCATTCAATGCCTGAACCAGTTCTTTGGCTTTTTCAGTTTTGTGCAATAAACCGGCCCTGGTTTTTTTATTCCAGCCTATGGGTTCAGTCGTTGGCAGGATCATGCGTGAAAATGTCATGTTTCTTTCAAACATATCCGCCAGATTCTCCATCAAATGCAGTTCTTTTTGCCGCGCATTAAGCTTTTGCACAATAAGCTTTGCCTGGATCCGGCTGATAATAAGATGTGCTGGCACCATAACCGCAATTAATGCAGCAAGCGCTACCGGGCCTATTATTGGGTCGATCAATGACTCCAAGATCCCAATTTGTATTTCCGCAAAAATAGCGAGCATTGCAATAAAAGTCAGCACAACTACAGTGGAAATGTTAGAGCGTTCTTTCCACAAGACGATGCCTTTTTTTACCTCAGGTATCACCACATTTTCAATGTCATGTATGCTTTTTTCCAGCGAATCTACAATGCGGTATGAACGGTCATGTTCGACATTAGCCAGGCGCTGGTCTATCTCGGCAAAATAGCCAGACTGGGACAGGTTAAGCGCATTTTGCGGATTGGACAGCACGATAAACTGTCCGGTGTTGATCCCCAACTCGGACAGCTTTCTTTGCCACAACGAGATGATGGCATTGGCGTTGCTGATGTTCAGGCTTGCGGCAGGCTCGTCAATCAGGTAAATGAATTTGTTGGAATCTTGATGATTAATAATGTGCTGTATTAATTCATTGACTAATGGCGACTCCTGTTCAAAGGCGTCGGTAAACACCAGCACCAGATCGGAGTTTTCAATCGTATGTTTTGTTAATAGGGAAATAATCGGCGTGGTCTGGGACGTTACGATATTTGGCGCATCAATAAACAACTTGCCTTTCAACCGTTCGCTTTGGATCGTTTTTAATTCCAGATAAGCATTGACACGGCTACCTTCACCTTCTTGTTGCCGCTCAATTTTGCTGCTGATTTGATAAAACGGATAACGTGGATCAACATCCAGCGCTGAACCGAGCAATGTCACAGAATTGGGTTGGCTGCTATGCAGCAGCACGGTAAATTTGTGACTGGAAGCCTGAATACCGGAAAGCAGTTGCTCAGAACCCAGATAACTGTTGATAAATCTGGATTTGGCGGTGGAATTGCCGCCAATCAAGCTGACGATAGGCCACCATGAATATTTGCAGGCCGTGGTTTCATCTAGCTCAATAAGCCCCAGGTCGTATTCAATTTGATCAAGTTCTTGGAATAATTTTGAGGCTTTCAACAACACCGGATTATTATTGGCGAATTGTTTTTCAAGATTGAGCAGATATTTGCTTGCTGTCTTTTCAGTCATCAGATTAACCCCGTGCCGTTAATTTTTATAGGTATTTCGACGGCGAAGTATACACCCAGAATGACGGAATAATGCAACAATCAAGGTTATCTGATAAGGCGTTTTTGACCGGTTTTTAGCCCTGTCCCGTGGCTGTTGCATTTACCCGCAAGCACACAATTAGCGGTCTACCTATACAAGTAATTATTATTACTTATCTGTTTTTTAAAACAATTGATATGCGCTTGCCCTTGAAGGGGTTGGTTTGGCGCTATAATTAAGGTAAGATAAAAACACGCTATAAACCTTTCATAAAGGAAAACGCCTTGAAATCTAACCGGCAACAGCCAAAACTTGATAACTTGTTTTTTGGCACACAAAAACCACTACGCCGAGCGCTCAATCTGGCTATTCTGGCGATCATTTATTCCCCTTCGCTATTGGCCAACCCCGACGGCGCAAACGTTATCAGCGGACAAGCCAGTATTGAAACCTCGCCAGGGGTGACGCAGATCACTAACAGCCCCAACGCGGTCATCCAGTGGCAGAATTTTAATATCGCACAAAACGAAATCACCCGATTTATCCAGCAAAACAGCCAAAGTGCAGTGCTTAACCGCATCATCGGCGAAAATCCCAGCGCGATCCTCGGCCAACTGGCATCCAACGGCAAAGTCTTCTTAATCAATCCCAACGGCATTGTTTTTGGTGCCAATTCGGTTATCGATACGCAAGGCCTGGTTGCTTCCAGCCTTAATTTAAGCGACCGGGATTTTCTTAACGGCAATTACCATTTTATTGCCGGTTCCACGAGTGGCAATATTGTCAATGAAGGCATTATCCGCGCGGGCAAAGACGGTAATATCATTCTGATTGCGCCTTCCATCACCAATAACGGCATCATTAAAACAGCAGGCGGACAAATTACGCTGGCAGCGGGGCAAGAGCTGGTGCTGACCAATCTCGATGACCCTGACATCCGTTTTGAGATACAAGCGCCTGATAATGCGGTGCTGAATCTCGGTAAACTGCTGAACGAAGGCGGCGCAGTTAATGTGTTCGCCAATTCGATCACCCATAGTGGTGAAGTTAATGCCGATAGCGTGGCATTAGACGCACAAGGGAATATCAAACTGGTTGCACGGCAGGACATTAACCTGACCGCAGACAGCAAATTGTCCGCCAATAACCGTTATGGTGACGCTGGGATAATTAGCGTTGAAAGCAAAACAGGGACAACGCTGGCAAATGGCACAATAGAAGCCAAGGCGACTGAAGCCGGCAAAGGTGGCAATATCACCGTACTGGGTGAGCAAGTCGGCCTGCTGGATAAGGCGAGTATTGATGCCAGTGGTGCCAATGGCGGCGGACAGGTTTTAGTCGGTGGTGACAAACAAGGCAAAAACCCCGATATTCATAATGCCAAGGCAACCTACATCGGCGCGGACACCCAAATTAACGCCGATGCCAAAACCGATGGTAATGGCGGTAAAGTCATTGCCTGGTCTGACAACGCGACCCGCGCTTATGGGCAAATCAGCGCTAAAGGCGGCAAGCAACGGGGGGATGGCGGGTTTGTCGAAACCTCTGCCCACTGGCTGGACACTTCAGGCATAAAAGTTGAAGCCTCTGCGGCTCATGGAAAAAGCGGCGAATGGTTGCTTGACCCTAACAATATTAGGATTCAGGAAATCGGCTCTGATAAGGATATTGACGGAGACCCTAACTGGACGACAACAGCTGATTTCGCTATTCTGACGACAGGAAGCATCCAGACGGCACTCAACAACGGCACGTCAGTCAGTGTCACCACAGGCACAACGGAACCCAATAGACAGGACGGCAACATCACCGTAGCATCGTCAATTTCAAAAACGCGTGGCGGCGACGCAGGGCTGAGCCTTATCGCACATAACACCATTACCATTGATGCCCCTATCGTATCCTCTGTAGGCAAGCTTGATCTTACGCTTACGCCGGACTCCGATGCCAAAGATGGCGGATTCGCCAAGATTAACGATGCCATCGATTTAAACTCAGGCATGCTGACGTTGAAAGGGGGGCGTACACAGCAGTTGCTTGGCAAATTGGAAAATGTAGGTGCGGTAAATATAGAGGAAAATGCAACCATAATCCTCAATCGCAGTTTCGTCACGGACACTGTAAATATTGCGCAAGGCGCAACCCTGACCTCCAATCGCGGTCTCGTCACGGACACAGTCACTACAAACACTCTCAATCTTGACGGCGGCACATTAACCGGCAGCGGCGCAGTGACTGTCAATAGCGAATTTAATTTCAAATCGGGCACATTGGGAGGAACTGGACTATTCACTACCGCAAAGGATTCAACGACGGCATTGGCTGATATTGGGCCCGTTAATTTGGATAGGCGATGGGACAACTTAGGTACGATTAACTGGCAGCAGGGGGCAGGGGTGATCGGCTCCCCTCTTGGCAGCAACAGTAAATTGAACAACGGGGGGGGGTTCAATATCGGTAGCAATGATGAGGATAAAAGCGTCATCCGCGAAATTAACATAACGCAATTCAACAACTTGGGTACACTAGACCTAAGTGGCGGCATACTGAAAATTCACAGTAATGGTTCGGACAGCGGCAGTTATAATGTGACAGGCACTGGGCAGCTGCAATTCTGGGATGGTACACGCGAATTTATCAGCGGTGCTGCAATAACCAGCAAAACTGAAGTGGTTGTTTTTCAGAACAGTGCCAACCAGTTCAAACATGATGCCAGCTATGAGGCGAAAGCTACCCAGATCAATAATTCTGTTGTCGCATTTGGGACTGGAAATCCTATCGTTTTGCAGACGCTGACGGTCACTGACAATTCTGACGTTGCATTTGGTGCCGGAAACGCTATCGATTTGTCGACTCTGAATATTGACAATTCTCAGGTCAGATTCACTACCGGAAACCTTGTCAAATTGTCGGAGCTGCTTATTAATCGTGATGGCACATTATCTGGGACTGACGATGTTAAAATAAGCAAAACATTTTCATTCTCTTCCGGCACCCTTTCTCTTACTAATTCTGAGTTGGGTTTCAGCAAGAAGCTAACGACAGATAAGAATTCAACTACAACACTAGCTAAAAACGTTAACGTTGACACGGATTGGGACAATAGAGGAACAGTCAACTTTAACATCACCAGTCCATCAGGCACCCCCACCGTTGTTACATCTTGGAATAACTACGGACACATTAAATGGAATGGGCCAGTGGGCACGAAAGATCTTGGTAATACTATCATCTTGACTAATAGGCCGGGCGGGGTATTCGATATTAAAGATCAGCTTGGTGGAGTCCAGGATGGGGTTCGCGACATCAACACTAAGGAATTTAACAATCAGGGCACAATGAATCTGTCTAGCGGCATACTGAGAATTGCCAGCCCCGGTACAGACACAGGCACATATAAAGTGACGGGCACTGGACAACTGGAGTTCAAAGACAATGAACGCAATTTTGTCGGCGCTAAAATAGGCACTAAAATAGATAGTGCCCATAGCGTCCGTTTTAGCGGCAAAGCCTATTCATTCGACAAGGACGCTGAATACAATTTACAGGAAACCGTGATTGATACTGGTGCTAAAGTGACGTTTAACATGCCTGCTACCTCTGTGAATTTAAAAATGTCGGGTGTCGGCAGCGAGCTTTCCAATGCTGACAGCTTAACGGTCAGCGGACAGTTTGACTGGTCAGGTGGCAAACTTTCGGGCAAGGATTTTACGTTTAAAAACTTTAATTACACCGCCGGAACAATGAATGCTAAAGGTTCGGTCATTATCAATGACGAGAGCGGCTCTTTATTATCATTGCCAGCAATGCCTTTAATAAGTCGGCTTGATGCCAGCACTTCCGGCGGTCTGAAACTTAATGGTGGCATTAGGGCAACCGGAAACGAAACCGCGATTACACTGACGTCGGTGGGTGGTTTTGATAACGGCATCGGTGCAAAGTTAATCACTCCCAATGGTCGTTGGCTGGTGTATTCTGATGCCCCCGATAATAAGCTGGGCGGTTTAACTGCAAACTTCAAGCATTACGGCTGTAGCGTCGTCGAAGGCTGTAATGACAGCTTTGTTTTGCCTGACGGCGATGGCCTGCTTTATAGCGTTGTGCCTGAGCTTATCCCTGCCATACCTACTGATGTAAACAAAACCAGCACCTATGGTAATGCTGTTACGTTCACCCCTACCTATTCTGGATTCATTGACGGCGATTCCGATGTGACAGTTGGAATAAAAGGCAATGTCATTTATTCCCTCGACGGAACGAATGCGGGCGATCACAAAGTGGCCTATGATGTCAGCAACCTAAGCAACGGGCTTGGCTATAAGTTTAGTTCTACCACCAACGACGTATGGACAATAACGCGCCGTGACTTAAACATCACCGCAGTCACACTCAGTAAAGTTTACGGTGATCCCGATCCAAAAAAGCTTGCTTATAGCGCACCCGAACTGATCGAGGGCGATACACTCAGCGGTAAACTCGGGCGCAATACAGGTGAAGATGTCGACTCTTACGCTATTGACATCAATAATAGCAACTTGAATAACCCCAACTACAACATTAACTACTACACGGAGGCTGGCAGCTTGTTGGAAATCACGCCCCGTGACTTATTCATCGCAGCTGTTCCGTCCAGCAAAGTCTACGGCGAACCTGATCCAGAAAAGTTCACTTATAGCGCAAACGGCTTGATTAATGAAGATACGCTCAACGGTACGCTCATCCGCATTAAAGGTGAAGATGCCAGACATTACCCTATCGACAACACAAAAAGTTTTTCGGGCAATTCCAATTACACTATCAATTACAGTCCACTTGCTGACGGTTTGCTGACTATAGATCCCCGCCCATTAAACATTACCGCTATTCCATCCAGTAAATTCTATGGCGACCCCGATCCGGCAAAGTTTGATTATATCCCGCCCGAATTGGTCGAGGGCGACGTACTCAACGGCGCACTCATCCGCATTAACGGTGAAGATGTCGGCCATTACCCCATCGACAACACTAAAAGTTTCTTGGGCAACCCCAATTACACCATCACATACGACACGCTTGCTGATGGCTTGTTGGCTATAATCAAGTCTGAGGAACCGTCCACCCCGCCAGAACCTGTGGTACAAGAGGAAATCAAAGACCAGCAGAATCAGGTGCAGGTTGTGACAATGGCGGAATTCTCCGCACAAGAAGTTGAAGTTGATGGCAGTGAAGAATCCGAACCTGAAACGACAGGCTCAAAACAGCTAAAGCCAGGCCAGGCGGCCGAGCCCAAAGCGACCAAGCAAAAACCGCTTAAACAATGTAAGTGACTTGTTAATCTCATTCAGAAAATAGACTATGCGCACGCAAATTTCAGATGTTGTTAAAACCGGTGGCTTATTGTTTCTGCTGTTGTTTATGCCACTGTCCAGCCACGCCGCACAACAAATCGTCGGCAAAATCAGCTTTGCGCGAGGCAGCGCCGCCGCACAGCAACCCAATGGGACGCCCCGGATTCTCGGCAAGGACGCTGAAATTTTTCAGGGGGATAATATCCAGACGGCTGAACGCAGTTTTGTCATTATTGAATTTACCGATGGCACCAAGGTTACCGTGCGTCCTAATAGCAGCTTCAGTATCGACCAGTATGACGCGCAAGCGAAAAATCCAAAGGCGGAGTTAAGCCTGCATGAAGGTGGAATCCGCGCCAGCAGCGGTGAGATTGCCAAGCAAAGCCCCGAAAATTTTCAGATAAAAACCAGCTTGGCTACCGTTAAAGCGCAACAGGCAGATTATTCGGTACGGCTTTGCAAGCAGGATTGCGGGCAGGAAATGCCGGGGGCACAAGTACCCGAAGCACAAGCAGATGCCGTGCCGGTAAAGACTGACCAGAGTGTCGTCGCACGGGTCGCCGATATCAAAGGTTTAGTGCTTGCCAAAAATCAGGTGGATAAAAACGCCAAAGAGCGGCAGTTGTCACTCGGTGCGCCGTTGTATAGCGAAGATTATTTGCATAGCCAAAAAGACAGCTTTGTTTTGATGGTGTTTCGCGATGGTGAAAAAATCACCCTGCAAGCCGACAGCGAAATGGACATTGCGCAATATCATTATCAGCAGGATGGTGTAAAAGACCATGCTTTATACCGTCTAACCACCGGTGGAATGCGTGCGCTGACAGGTAGCATCGGTAAAACGGACAAAACGGCTTATGCCGTTCAAACCCCCGTCGGGACTATCGGTATCAGGGGCACCGGATTTGACTTGAGTTGCGTTGGCGATTGTGTCAACGAAACGGGTGATGCTTCAATGCAATCTCAAAATGAACTGTCAGAAGGGCTTTATACTGATGTCTGGCAAGGGCAAATTGCACTGACCAACGAAACAGGCGAACATTTGCTGACCATGCCGGACAGCCATTATATTGCCAGTCCGCGATCTGATGCCTTTTTGTTCCCTAATCTCCCTGATACGTTGTTCAATAATATCGCCCCCAGACCTGACCGCAATAGCATCAATATCCAGAAACTTTTTGCCGCACAAGCGCTTAAAGGCGCACCATCAGGTTTGTACGTTGCCGTGCATAAAGGCCACGTCCAGCTCGCCAATAACGCTGCAAAAGGCGGCGAAAAGGCGACGACAGATTTGGGGAAAGATGAGGTGGCCCATGTGGGCCCACAAAAAAACGTGACGCGCTTATCGCTGCAACCACAATTTCAGCGGCAAGACGCTTATCCATTGCCTGACCAGTCTAATGGACAGCAAAAAAATACCGGCGTTTATTCCTTGCTAAATGATGACGACAAAGGGGGCGGGGGTGGTTGCCAAACGTCTGATTAACCCGTTGGCAACGCCCAGGATCTGCCTGGATCACAACATCAAGAATAACTTTATGAAAACACAACGGCATCAAAAAATGAATTCAATAGTCTATCGCTTGCTTGGCTGTGCATTAATCAACGTAGGATTATGCGTGGCGCCCGCATCTTCTTACGCGGCAACGCCGTCTGAAATCAGGTTTACCGTCAAGCATTTTTCGGTTGAAGGTCCATCGCCGTTGTCGCAAAAAACGATAGACGCTTATTTTCAGCCGTTGCAGCAGCGCCAATACAATCTGAAAGAACTTCAGGAGGTCAGCAAAGGTCTGGAATCGGCAATACGTGGGCAGGGTTACCCGTTTTATCGCGTGACGCTGCCGCCGCAAACGCTGAATAGCGGCGAAGTGAAGCTGCAAATTGTTTCATTCACGCTCGGTGAAATTAGCGTGACGGGCAATCAATATTTTGATAAAAACAATATCATTGCCAGTTTGCCCGGACTAAAAATGTCCGAATCCCCCAATACGGACACCTTGTCAGGTTATCTGAAAGTCGCCAACAAGCATCCGTCCAAGCAACTGCAATTGACCTTTAAGCAAAGCGAAACCGAAGATAAGGTCGACGCCAAGATCAATGTCACCGAGCAACGGCCTTATCAGGCATCGATGATATTGAATACAGTAGGGACAAAAACTACGGGTAATTTCCGTATGACCGGTGCGGTGCAACACAGCAATTTATGGGGCATGGACCATATTCTGAACGGCAGCTACACCACCTCGCCTGACCATGCTGACAGCGTTGAGCAATACGGCGTCAGTTACAGCTTGCCGGTTTATCAGCTTAAAGGCTGGCTCAGCAGCTATTTTGCGTATTCCAATGTTAATAACGGCACTGTCGGCGATTTTGCGGTCACCGGCTCAGGTGAAATGTATGGCCTTCATTATCAACAGTTGTTACCCAAATTGGGGCGCTATGAACACTGGCTGGATGCGGGGTTGGATAACCGTTATTTCATTAACGACATCCTGTTTAAAAATATTCCGGTCGGCGCCAATATCCGCAGTGCGCCGGTCAGTGTCCTTTACAAAGGCGAATATCCGTGGAAAAACGCCCATATCGGCTACTCTGTCCAATGGGTAGGCAATACTGATTTTGGCGATCACAATAGCCAGTTTGATTACAGCACATCGCGGTTTGCCGCCAAGCAGGACTGGAATTTACTGCGCTATGGTTCGACTTTATCGGTCAATCTTAATCAATGGCTGATACAAACGATATTCACGGCCCAATATAGCGGGGATTCGCTGATTGCTGGCGAGCAAATTGGGGTAGGTGGCAGCTATGATGTCAGGGGATATCAAGAGCGGGAAACCAGTGCCGATAGCGGTGAAATCGTCAAATTTGAAATCACAACGCCATCCTGGCAAAAAATAAACTTATTTGCTTTTTATGACTATGGCCACGGTTATTCAAACCGTGTGTTGCCGGGAAATGTTAGCGACTGGAACCTTAGCAGCACAGGCGTGGGCGCCAACTGGCAGTGGCGGGATCATGTCCAGGCCAAAATCGCTGTAGCCAATGCGCTTAATGACGCGCCAAATGGGACAACGCAGGCGGGTGATGCGCGTATCCATGCCAGTATCGTCTTGCGGTATTAAACCGTCATGGATAGGGGCAAAAACTTTTTTGCCCGTAAGTATTCATTTCCCCCCTTTGAAAAAGCACCCAAGGGCATAAAGGGAATCGAGGGGGATTTATTAATAAATCTCCCCTAACCCCTCTTTTTCAAAGAGGGGAACTGAATAAGTACGTTTGCCCCTGTTTTTAAGCCGTGTCCTTACCCAAAAATTCCCCCAATCGTCTTAAAAACATCCCCAAACATGGCTTTTGTCAGCCTTTTGGTTTGCATGTTATAACGGCTGGTATGGTATGAATCCACCAGTGTGCGGTTGCACGGCAGCACATGTTGTGCATTATGCTTAAATGCTGCGGCGCTGAGTTTGAGTTGATAGGCTTTTAATACTGCCTGATGGGCAACCGTTCCCAGCGCCAATATCACAGCTTTTTCCGGCAATGTTGTCAGTTCAACCGCCAGATAACGGTTGCACTGTTTTATTTCTACCGGTAATGGTTTGTTTTGCGGCGGCAGGCATTTAACGGCATTGGTGATGCGGCATCGATTAAGCACCAAGCCATCAGCCAGAGATTCGGAAGTCGGATGGTTGCTGTAGCCAAATTCATACAGCGTCTCATACAGCAATAGCCCGGCATAATCACCCGTAAAAGGCCTGCCGCTGGCATTGGCGCCATGCAGGCCAGGTGCCAGGCCTACAATCAATAAGTCGGCGTTGACATCGCCAAAAGGCGCGACGGGCCGCGCATGGTAATCGGGGTGTTTTTGCTTAACGGCGCACAGAAAATCATCCAGCCTTTTACACTGCCTGCAATCCTGATCAAATGCTTGTTTTGAATCCATCGTTCTCTTATCGCTGATTTACAGCATTTTCAATCTTCATGTGTTGATCTTTTAGACGTTGCATTGCAACGTCTCTACACAAGATAACGATTGTAATTTAACACATAACCTACCTGCAGGATTTTTCATGCCGATGTTGTCCAGCAATAAATGGCTAAAAATTTACCGGTTGATGGCCTGTATAGCAATGACCTTTATTTTTATATTGCATACGACTGGCTGGCTGGAGATCCCAACCATGCAACGGATGGAAAATATTTTTTACGACTTGCGTTTGCGTACGACGGTTGTCAACACTATCGACCCGCGCATCGTCATCGTTTCTATCGATGAACAAAGTTTGGCCCAGGAAGGCCGGTGGCCTTGGAGCAGGGACAAAATGGCTTATTTGGTCGATATGCTGTTTGATTATTACGGCATCAGGCTGTTGGGCTTCGATGTTGTGTTTGCCGAACCCGACACCAGTTCCGGCATGGCCTTGCTGGATAAATTGGCGTCTGGGCAATTGCATGATAATAGGGGATTTTTATCGACAATCGAAACCTTGCGCCCACAATTGTCATTTGATGAGGTCTATGCCAAAAGTCTGCAAAATCGCCCCACAGTGCTGGGCTATTTTACCAGCCATATCGCCGAAAAAAATGCCCAGGTAGGCTTGCCGCCAGCACCGGTAGCCCAGTCCGACAATTTGCCCTTCACTTCGTTATTATTCCATGCCAAAAGCTATACAGCCAACTTGGCGCCGCTGCAAAGCGCAGCGCTGTCAGGCGGCTTTTTTAACAATCCCAATGTCGATCAAGATGGTATTTACCGCAAACTGCCGTTATTGGTCCAATACCATGACCACCTTTATGAAGCCTTATCGCTTGCATTGTTTAGGGCCTTGCTGGGCATGCCTGAGATTAAATTTATCACCGGCGAGGGCTATGGGCGTACCGATAGCCGGCTTGAAGGCTTACGCATTGAAGGTTTTACCATTCCTGTTGATGCAGGTGCAGCTATTCTTGTGCCCTTCCGTGGCAAACAGGGCAGTTTTAATTATGTTTCTGCGTCTGATGTGCTCAACGGTACGGCTGGTTTGGAGAAATTGAAAGACAAAATCGTCATTGTCGGTACGACCGCAGCGGGTTTGCTCGATTCACGCGCGACGCCCGTCCAAAGCCTCTATCCTGGTGTGGAAGTCCATGCCAATGTCCTTAGCGCTTTGCTCGACCAATCCATCAAATCCAGGCCGAATTATATTCTGGCTGCCGAAATCACTGAATTGTTGTTCATCGGCCTGCTGGCTGTTGTCATTTTTCCACGGGTATCGATCATCACTTCAGCCGCTATATTCAGCACCGTACTGGTGGGCGGTATGGCGGCCAATTTTTATTGCTGGCGCGAGTGGAATATCGACACCATCCTGGCCGTGCCTTTTACCTTATTATGCCTGCTCTACGGCGTGCAGATTTTTTTCGGTTTTTTCCTTGAAAGCCGCAAAAAAAAGCAATTGGGTGATATTTTTGGCCAGTATGTGCCGCCAGAATTAGTTGAGCTGATGAGCCGGTCCGACGAAGTTTTTTCGTTACAAGGTGAAAGCCGCGACATGACAGTATTTTTTTCGGATGTGCGCGGTTTTACAACGATTTCCGAAACCATGGCGCCGCATGATCTTTGTGAACTTATCAATGCCATTTTTACACCGGCGACCCGGACGATACACGAATCGCAAGGCACGATTGATAAATATATAGGCGATGCAATTATGGCATTTTGGGGCGCGCCAATGCACGATCCCCGCCATGCCTCACATGCCGTGCAGTCGGCGCTGGCGATAATTCAAACATTGGCGGCCATGCAGGAGGGGTTTAAAGCCAGGGACTGGCCTGTCATCGATATGGGCATAGGCATTAATACCGGTGTCATGAGCGTAGGTAACATGGGTTCAGAGTTCCGCATGGCCTATACGGTAATGGGGGATGCCGTCAATCTGGGCTCACGTCTGGAAGGGCTCACCAAACAATACGGCGTAAAAATCATAGTCAGTGAAACCACACGAGAGGCAGCCCCAGACTTTATTTACCGCGAACTGGACCGCGTCCGCGTTAAAGGCAAACTTAAGCCGATTACGATCTACGAACCTTTAAGCGCAAAACCTGACATCATGACCGGACGCTGGCACTATCTGGATGAGCTAAATGAGGGCTTGCAAGCCTATCGCCAGCAACAATGGGACAGTGCAACGGTTAGTTTTAAAAGCCTGTTGGCACAGTACCCTGATGACAAGTTATATGCACTGTATCTTGAGCGTATCGGGATTTACCGCCAATCGCCACCTGAACCGGATTGGGATGGTGTGTTTACGCATACCAGCAAATAAATGCGGCGTGTGTGCTGGATTGGATAGTCAAATTAAAATAACATAAATAAATCAATCAACTATATATAAATGCACAAAATAATTTGTGCATTTATAGTGCATTTTGAGATGGCTGATCACGAATGAGCAATGAGCGAAGCGCCCCCTTCAGCAGCATAAGTATCTACACAAGTTTATTTATTAAAAATCATAGTGTTAAATAAATAATCACGTTATTTCATACAGATAACTGCTGTTTCAAGCCAGATTTTGTGATAGAAAAACCTAAAAATATAGCAATTATCTGCAAGGA
>JAUYEP010000037.1 GCA_030689765.1 Methylovulum sp. | reverse complement strand
CTTTTTTCCGGGTGAAATTGTACGGCAAAGATATTGTTCCGCGCCAATGCACAGGCAAAAGCGTCTGGATAGTCTGTGGTGGCGGCAATCATCAGCGCATCATCGGGTTGGGCATAATAACTGTGCACGAAATAAAACCGGCTGGCTTGCGGAATGTCAGCCCATAACGGGTGTGGCCGTTGTTGCACCTGATTCCAGCCCATGTGGGGAATTTTTAGCGCATTACCACGGCTGTCGATCAAAGCATCTGCAAAACGCACCACTTTGCCCGGTAAAATATCCAGGCAGCGCGTATCAGCATTTTCTTCGCTCATCGTTAATAAAGCCTGCATACCCAAACAGATACCCAGCAACGGCTTGGTGTCAGAAACTTCTTTAATAACGTCAGCCAAACCCGATTGCATGAGTGCCCGCATACAGTCACGGATTGCACCGACACCCGGAAAAACTACTCGGTCAGCAGCACGGATGGTATCGGCATCAGCGGTGATTTGCACCTCAACATCAGGCATCGCATGTTGCAGGGCTTTTGCGATGGAATGCAAATTACCCATACCGTAATCAATAACAGCAACAGAAGACATACCTAGCCCAAGTTCATAATTTGAAACAAAAAGATTAAAGCGTCCCTTTAGTGGACGGCATTATACCTGCCATACGTTCATCGGCGGTAATCGCCATGCGTATCGCACGTCCTAAGGCTTTAAAAATCGTTTCGGCGATATGATGGGAATTAGTGCCTTTCAGATTATCAATATGCAGGGTCACATTCGCGTGATTAACAAAACCCTGAAAAAACTCGCGGAACAAATCAACATCGAACGCGCCTATCATGGCTTTCGGGAATTTAACGTCGTAGAACAAGCCCGGACGTCCTGAGAAATCGATCACCACTCGGGACAAGGCCTCATCCAGCGGCACGTAAGCGTGTCCGTAGCGGTGTATGCCTTTTTTATCGCCGATGGCTTTAGCAAACGCCTGCCCCAAGGTAATACCAATGTCTTCAACAGTATGGTGGGCATCAATATGCAAATCACCGTGAGCCTGAATATCCATATCAATCAGACCATGCCTGGCGATCTGATCGAGCATATGGTCGAGAAACGGTACGCCGGTTAAGAAGGTGGCTTTACCAGTCCCATCCAGATTGATTGTGATTTTGATTTGGGTTTCGAGCGTGTTGCGCTCGATTTGGGCAATTCGTTGAGTCATGGTTTTTTGGAAATAGGGGCTAGACACAAAAGCAGACGCTTTACTTAGCTATTTTATTAGCGCGGGTGGAAGTTTCATTAGGGCATTACCAGCACCCTCATAAAGCGGTAAGCCAAAAAGATTGTAGTTTTCATTATGTGTTGGCACTGGAAATTGAAAATTGGATAGATTTCGGGCTGCTATAAAAAACAAGCGCCTTCTTTTTTGCGGTGTTCCATAATCTGCTGCCATAAGCTCACAGTGTTTTACCTCATAGCCAATTTTTTTAAATGCTTTATAAATCTCCTGCACCATATTGATGGTTTTCACTTGAGCAAGACCATAAACGTTTTCCATAACAATAATTTCAGGTTTTAAATAATCTATGTGACGGATATAGTCCCGATAAAGTGTGCCCAATGGGTCTTTGGTCGCTTTTTGCTTACCAGCGACACTAAAAGGTTGGCAGGGAGGGCCGCCAATAATGACATCAGGATTTTTACCCAATAGCTGTTTCACCGTTTCAGGATTGAGTTCTCTAATATCAGCTCTATGAAAATTCCATTCTGGACGGTTAGCCTTGATAGTTGCCTCTGCCCAAGGCTCAATATCCGTTGAAAACTGAGTTTTAAAGTGTAATAACTCATTGCTTGCCTGTTCAAAACCAAGGTCAAAACCACCTGCGCCACAAAAATAAGAGGCAATTAATTTATCACCGCAATTATTTTGTTTTATAAAATATTGTGCTATTTCTTGCGCAATGGCTTTTGCTAATTTCACAGGCACAGCATTCCCTATCTGTTTTTGAGTTTGTCCCAGTGACCCTTTAAACACATAATCAACAGGAAAGTCCTGAAGACACGCCGCTTCTCTAGGCGTTAAATAGCGGTCATAGTAGGGATGAACAAATTTATTAAAAATATACGCGGTAACGGTTAACGCGGGTTTGTCCATTTCTAAGCGTAACAACCGCATATTCGGGCCGCCTGTTTTTTTATCGCCAGTGCGGATAAAACTCTCATGTTGAAGATGGGGGGGTAAATCGCCCATTCTTCCACCCGAGGGGAGATGCTTTATACGTTCAAGCACAATGCCTGTATAGGCTCTGGTTTCGTGATTAGGCACTGCTTTCATACCTTTAACTCACGAAGCAATGGATTCTCTAAGGTAATAATGTAATCAAAGGCGTAACGAAGGTCTTCTTTAAAAATAACTTGCTTATTGTTAAATTCTTTTAAGTCTTTTTCCAATCCCCAAAGCATTGGGATAAATGGCACTACATAATCCGTACTATGCCTATAAGCAGGAAGATTTGAAATAATGGCAGTTTTATAATTTTTTTCATCACGGTGGGTAATCCCAATCTTTAAGGTCTGGTAAATTCCTTTTTTAATATCATCCGTTCTGTCCATTCCTGCACTGGTTTTGCTGTCACTGATAACTTGCTCTTTTGGCCAACCATGATCACTTTTAGCTTCTTTTGGTGGGCCGCCGCAAGCATTGGTTAAAGAGTAAATTTTAGTGTGTTTGTTTTTAGTAATGTACGCTTCTTTAGCTAACAACCATGTTTGATAATGCTTTTCTACATCATCGGTGTTTTTGTCATCCACCATATAATCGACAAATGCCTTAAATGGCCAGTTTTCTGAACCCATCTTTCCCAATCGTGAAGATAAAGCGCGGAATCACACGCCTTCAACTGAGATGATGTAATAGTGACTCTATGATGATGTGTCACACTTTCAAATTGATCAATTTTTATGAGCAGTGGATAAGTTATAAGCGGAGCCGATTTAACTTCAGCAAGAATTTTTATGCCGTTTTTGTGCGTAATGAGAGCATCTGCATAGCCACTTCCCCCAATAGCAACAACACTTTCAAAATTATCAGAAAAATATTGAATAAATTTTAAAATGAGTTCGCTACTCAGTTTTCCCAACGCGCCAGGCTGTGGTTTTACCGCTCTCTGATATTGCCACGAGCCATTTTCATAGCAGAGTGAACACAAATTTATAAAACCAATATGTGCGTTGTAGTTGTCGATTGCGTTATCGCAGTGTTCAATTGACTTTTCCAATCCAGCCGCTGCATCGATATAGGCCATAGACATAACAACATCAAAAAGAAACGCTCGAAAAGAAGGCTCATTAATTTTTATTGAATTGAGTAGCCTATCAATTTCGTTTGCCCACGGGTATTCAATAAGAGGTAAATGACCGATAGTTTTTATAGCGTTATTTGCCAATTTGTTTCCTTATTTTTGTGTCAGTGCAGTTGGGTTAGAGTTTGTGACCATAACCCAAACGCGCTACTTAAGCCTATCAACCCTTAGATGCCCTCTTCCGCTCATTTTCCGTCAACAACTTCTTGCGCAAGCGTATCGATTTTGGCGTGACTTCCACCAACTCATCTTCAGCAATAAATTCCAGCGCCTGCTCTAAGGTCATTTTCTGAATGCGTGCCAACACCAAGCTTTCATCCGTACCTGACGCGCGGACGTTGGTCAGTTGTTTGGGTTTACAAGGGTTGACGCATAAGTCATTGCTGCGGGAATGCAAGCCCACCAACATGCCTTCGTAGATTTCATCGCCATTGACTAACAGCAATTCACCACGTTCTTGTAACGGATGCAATGAATAAGTGACGGCTTTGCCTGCCACCATGGAAATCATGACGCCACGCAGACGATTACCGACTTCACCCGGTTTCATCGGGCCGTAATGATCGAAGACATGATAAAGCAGACCAGAACCCGAAGTTGCTGTCATAAATTCGGTCTGGAAACCAATCAGGCCGCGTGAAGGCATCATATATTCCAGACGGATGCGGCCTTTGCCGTCAGGCACCATATTGGTCAAATCACCTTTACGGTCGCCCAATTTCTCCATGATGGACCCTTGATGCTCCTCTTCCACTTCGATAGTCACCATCTCGAATGGCTCACATTTTTTACCATCGATTTCTTTGATAATCACTTCAGGACGCGACACGCCCATTTCAAAACCTTCACGGCGCATGTTTTCAATCAGGACTGACAAATGCAATTCGCCGCGACCCGACACTTTAAATTTATCAGGGTCGGCGGTGTCTTCAACTTTTAACGCGACGTTATGTTGCAATTCTTTATCGAGCCGGTCACGTATTTGCCGGGTAGTGACAAATTTACCTTCCCTACCGGCAAAAGGTGAGTTATTGACCTGAAACGTCATGGTCACGGTAGGCTCATCCACCGATAACGGGGGCATGACCTCTATCGTATCGGGATGGCAGATGGTGTCAGAAATTTCCAGCTTTTCAATGCCGGCAAAGGCAATAATGTCACCGGCACGGGCTTCAGGCACTTCAATTCGCTCCAAGCCATGAAAGCCATAAATTTGCAGCATCCGCCCCTTACGCTCGATGCCTTCGCGGTTAACGATGACCAAAGGCTGGTTGGGTTTAATGCTGCCACGCTGGATACGGCCAACCCCGATAACACCGACATAAGTGTTGTAATCGAGACTGGAAACCTGCATCTGGAAAGGGCCTTCCATGTCCACAGGCGGCGGACTGACTTTTGCAATGATGGTTTCAAACAACGGGGTCATGTCGCCTTCGGTGATGGTGTGCTCCAAGCCCGCATAACCATTGATTGCCGAAGCATAAACGATAGGGAAATCCAGCTGCTCATCAGTTGCGCCCAAGCGATCAAACAAATCGAAGGTTTGATCAACCACCCAATCTGGACGCGCTCCAGGACGGTCTATTTTATTGATAACAACAATAGGCTTTAAACCTAAAGCAAAGGCTTTCTGCGTTACAAAACGAGTTTGCGGCATCGGGCCATCGACCGCATCGACTAACAGTAAAACTGAATCTACCATCGATAACACACGTTCCACTTCGCCGCCAAAATCAGCATGGCCCGGGGTGTCCACAATATTGATGTGGTAACCGTTCCAATCCAGCGCGGTGTTTTTGGCTAGAATGGTAATGCCGCGTTCCTTTTCAAT
>JAUYEP010000035.1 GCA_030689765.1 Methylovulum sp. | reverse complement strand
CTTTGGTGGTTCTGGCTTTGTATTCAAAAGTACCCGCGTCAAGCCCGCGGTCGCTGAGGATGATGCAGTGCAGGATGCCAATCAGTTCCATATCTGAGAACATAAATCCGGCGCGGACTTTACGGTCATCAAACAGCACCTCAATGCCTGCCGTCTGCAAGTCCTGATACAATCGTTCGGCAGCCTCTTTCAAACGCTCCGATTTGTGCATATTCATCGGACAAATCGCAACCTGGAACGGCGCAAGATTGGCAGGCCAGATGATGCCACGGCTGTCATGGTTTTGTTCGATGGCAGCGGCAACCACGCGGGAGATGCCGATACCATAGCAGCCCATCAGCATGATCTGGTTCTTGCCCGCCTCGTTGATGATACCGGCTTTCATCGCCCCGCTGTATTTGGTGCCAAGCTGGAAGATGTGACCGACTTCAATACCGCGGGCCAGCGTAATTTCACCTTTGCCATCCGGACTTAAATCACCCGCGACGACGTTGCGGATATCGTGGAATGCGCCGGTAGCCAGCGCTTTTTCGTAAAACGCACGCGTTTGGCTGTCAGCCGTCCAGTTGCAGCCGCGTAAATGAAACCCTTCTTCGTTCGCACCGCAGACAAAGCCACTTAAATATTTGACGGCATTATCGAAAATAACGCCATGACCCGCATCAAGCTTAGGGCCGATAAAGCCTGGGCAGCAACCCTGATGTATTTGGATTTCTTCGTCTGTAGCAAAGCGGAACTCACCGATAATCTTACGCGTTTTGATCTCATTCAGCTCATGATCGCCGCGCAAAAACAGATTATAAAATGCTTCGGTTTCTTCACCGGCATCATTAAGTTTTTTCTTCATGATAGCCAGTGTCTTCAAGATTTTTTGCGGCGGCACATCCAGATATCCACTGATTTCAGCGATAGTTTTTTGCGTGGGCGTAGCGACTTTCGCAAAGGGTTCAGTGGATCCTGCCAGCGCTTGTTCCTGAACCAAAGCTGTCGCGCTTTCAACGTTAGCGGCGTAATCGCTGCCGGTTGAAAAAGCAATCGCATCTTCGCCAGAATCAGCCAGAACATGGAACTCATGCGATACAGCGCCACCAATTGAACCGGAATCAGCAATCACCGCACGGAACTTCAAACCTAAATGCGTGAATATATTGGTATAAGCCTGATACATGACCTCGTAAGTTTCCTGTAACGAAGCCTGATCCAGATGGAAAGAGTACGCATCTTTCATGATGAATTCGCGGCACCGCATCACGCCGAAACGGGGACGGATTTCATCACGGAATTTGGTCTGTATCTGGTAATAAGTGATCGGCAATTGCTTGTAGCTTTTCAGCTCATTACGCGCCAGATCGGTGATGATTTCTTCATGTGTAGGCCCTAAGCAAAAATCACGGTCATGACGGTCTTTCAAGCGGGCGAGTTCTGGGCCGTATTGTTGCCAGCGTCCAGTTTCCTGCCACAGCTCGGCGGGTTGCAACGCGGGCATTAACACCTCCAAGGCCCCTGCTTTTTCCATTTCTTCGCGGGTAATTTTTTCGACTTTGCGCAACACCCTAAGACCCAGCGGTAACCAGGTGTAGAGACCTGCCGCCAGTTTGCGGATTAACCCGGCGCGTATCATTAATTGGTGGCTGGCGATTTCAGCGTCGGCAGGTGTTTCTTTTACGGTATTGAGAGGGAATTGAGTTGTGCGCATGATTGGATTGTTAGGGGAAATTAATAAATTAACAGCTATTTTACAGATTTTTAGTCCGTGAAGGTTAAATCCGTAAGGTAGATTCGCCTGCCCAGATATTCCTTGGTATGGGTATGTTTGATTATTTTTGATGGCCTATACCTCGCCTAAATCCCCTAAGGACGGAGCCGTGTAGGGTGGGCACATGCTGTTTGTGCCCACGCGAAACATAGTAACTGCCTGAAATGGTGGGCAAAAAGCCTGTCCACCCTACACGGCTTTTTTTCAGGTCTTTATGAGTATGCTGGAACAGTTTGAAGCCTTGGAACAACAACACATTCAAACCTGTTTGCATACCACTGGCGTTGAGTTATACCACTGCTTCCAAAACGGAAAACCGCAAGCGATACCGTCTTTTGTGCTGGAATACGAAGAAAATAAAGAGCAACCCTGGGGTAATTTACGGTGTATCAACGCCTATTTGCTTCGAAACGCCGGAAACGGCATTGACTGAATTGCTGCGTTTAGCGAATATTTAGAAAATAGTGGGCAGAACAGCATTGCTATACCTATAGACTAGGATTATGGTGGTTAAACTCACCACCATAAAATGCAAAAGATACATTTATGAACAAACGAAGGATAGCAAAACGCCCTACCGCGTTAAGCTCCAGCAACTTCCAACAACACGTCAGGATGTTTTTCCGCGACTTTTAATAGCGTCCTCGCCGCGCCTGACGGTTGCTTGCGGCCTTGCTCCCATTCCTGCAAGGTACGCACCGAAACCCCCAGCAGCTTGGCGAACTGGGATTGTGACAGATTGGCCTTGATGCGCGTACAGGTGATGCCGGACAACCTGTCGTCACGCTCCACGGTGCCATCCGGCAACGTGACCACCCGCCGCATCGTACCGTCGGCCTGGGTGATGAATTCCGTTTTCCTTGCCCACCACCCCGCTTTCATCTCGCGCACTGACTGCAACAAATCATCGCAAAATTGCCCCATCTCGTTATCCATGTTCCGCCGCCCCTTTCAGTTGCCTTAAAAAATCCAAGGGCAAATGATCAAACTTGGCCTTGGTGTAAACGATCAGGAAACCGGTTCAGCATGAAGCTTGACGCCCAATGCCTTAATTACCTTCAGCACCGTGTCAAAACGTGGTTTTGCCCCTGGGGATAACGCCTTATACAGGCTTTCACGCCCAAGGCCGGACTCTTGGGCAACCATCGCCATGCCTTTAGCTTTGGCGATGTAACCCAAGGCGCGGAGCAATTCGTCGCTGTCGCCGTCTTCCAGCACTTGGGACAGATATTCGCTAATCATTTCGTCGCTGTCGAGCAACTTGACCATATCGAAAGGGAGCAGTTTTTCAGCCATGATTCAAATTTCCTTAGCCAGTTTAATAGCGCGTTGAATGTCGGCTTGTTGCGTGGACTTGTCCCCGCCCGCCAAAAGGATAACCATTATTCCACCGCGCAAGGTGAAGTAAACACGATAGCCCGCACCGACATCAATTCGCAGTTCAGACACGCCATCGCCAACGGTTTTGACGTCGCCCAAGTTGCCCGCTTCGGCGCGGTCGATACGCCGGTAAATGGCGGCCTTGGCGCGTTGGTCACGCAAGGCGCTGTGCCATTTAGCAAACGATTCGGTTTGTTGGATGATGTAGTTCATGGGGTTATCGTATCCAAGCTAATACAAAAGTCAAGCCTTGACAACCGCAACACAACAGGGCTATGCTTTTTACCGGAGCCTCGAAATCTTCCATCATAAGCGTTATCCGCACACGACAGACTATGCGGTTTTTTTGTGCCTGCCATTTTTCAGTTATACGGTAATACCGGATAACTCAGATCAATGTTGGGAGTAGGCTAATACAAGACCCGCAAGGGGAATAGGCCTGGCTGGCTTATGACAGTTTCGAGCTCCTGACACCCATTACTTAATCGAAAAATCATAGGAGACAGCAATGTCCGCAGCTGCATTAAAAACCCTACCCAACCCTTTCCTGTTCGACGAACTCGATGTCCGCACCGCCGTGGACGAAAACGAAAACGTTTGGTTCTGCGCCAAAGATGTTTGCGCCGCCCTCGATATTGCATGGACAGCCATGTAGCCTGAAATGGTGGGCAAAAAGCCTGCCCACCCTACACGGCTTGCCTGATGACATCACGTCCAGCGACATTGCCAAAGCAACCTTGGTGTTTTATGTAAAAACAGTAGCCACCGGCGGTCAGGTGCAAGTCAGTCCTGTTACCGGCGTATGGGATGAAAACACGGTCACTAAAAATACCGCCCCCGTGATAGGCTTGGTACAAGCGACGAGTGCGCCCATTAGCCGAAGCAACACCTATTTTGCTGTTGATGTCACGTCACTGGTTATGGATTGGGTTGATTTTCCTACCAACAATAACGGTCTCGTGCTTGCCCCTGTGAATACAACGGCATTAACGATAGACAGCAAAGAATCCATCACGACCAGCCATCCTGCCTATATAGAAATCGCCCTGAAGGGTTCCGCAGGCGCGAAAGGTGATATGGGATCAGCCGGCCCACAAGGGCCAAGAGGTTTAAAAGGCTTGACCGGCGCAACTGGGCCAGCAAGTGCAAAAGGCGATACGGGTGCAACGGGCGTAAAAGGTGACACGGGCGCAACCGGCCCGCAAGGCCCGGCAGGGGTAAGTTATGTTCCCGGCACTAAGTATGCGTTGGGTGATTTGGGGCCAAAAGGTGGCAAGGTGTATTATGTCGATGGTTCTGGCGAACATGGTTTGGAAGCACAAGCCGCTGATGAGTCTACTTCTCTAATTTGGACTGCCGCCGTTGTGGCGGCTAACGCTTATAACACAGGTGGCGTAACCGGTTGGCATTTGCCTACCAAGACTGAGCTGGAACTGTTATATGAGCAAAAGA
>JAUYEP010000362.1 GCA_030689765.1 Methylovulum sp. | reverse complement strand
CCTTGCAGATAATTGCTATATTTTTAGGTTTTTCTATCACAAAATCTGGCTTGAAACAGCAGTTATCTGTATGAAATAACGTGATTATTTATTTAACACTATGATTTTTAATAAATAAACTTGTGTAGATACTTATGCTTATTAGGGGGCGTGATATGTCGTACTGGTATTTGTACTTCGGTCAACTTCAGGACAGCGGGCAAAAAAAAGCGCGTTACCTTGACAAGAAAAGTAACGCGCTGGTGCTTTAATAAAAGCAGTTATTACACGAGGAGGTGGACACGCCAATGATTGCGTACAATAAATTAAAGCATTTATAATGCCAATATTGTGTTGAATTTAACTCATTGATAAATAATTTAATTTTTTATCAGGCTGTTTTTTGTACGCGGTCATCAAGTTGAATTGCACCGAATAAAACCAAATTAAGTTATTGTCGTGACGGTTATGGTGCATTCGGCTATCTGGTCTGTGAAAAAATAGGGCCGTTGAGCCGTCGGTGCGCCCAGTAAGGCGGATTGCCTATCGGCGAATCCGCCTTACAACTTTAAACAGTTATTGTTGTTTCTGATAAAGAGTTATTTGGTACAGTGATTGCTTTATGAAACAGTGGCACACTGTATATGCTTTAAACGGTCAAGTTTTCGGTTTTTGTAGGTTAAGCCGTTCGTGGTGAGCTTGTCGAACCATGAGCGGCTTAACCGTCCACCCTTCGACAAGGCTCTCCTGAGCGTAGCCGAAGGGCTCAGGGCGAACGGTTAAGCCTCGCGCCTAAGCGTGCAGCTCTTTTTCTTGAGTCAAAAAACCGAAAACTTGACCGTTCGGAGTATATACCCCTAAATTGATTGTTCGCGAAGCCCGATAGGGCTAACGGCCTTTAATTTCATCCCAAACAGGCAAGGAAAAACGATTATGACAATTAAAGTGGCCCTCCGTCACAAAACCATCTACCGCTTTGATAGGGCGGTGTCCCTGTCGCCGCATGTGTTCCGCTTACGTCCGGCGGTGCATAGCCGCACGCCAATCAAAGGCTACAGCCTGCGCATTGAGCCTAAAGAACATTTCATCAACTGGCAGCAAGACCCGTTTGGCAACCTTCTGGCGCGTGTCGTGTTTCCTGAAAAATGCCGCAAACTCAGCGTTGAGGTTGAAGTCATTGCCGATATGACGGTCATCAACCCGTTTGATTTCTTTGTCGAGGCTTATGCCGAACAATACCCGTTTAACTACGGACAACAACTGGCTAAGGAGTTGCAGCCGTATCTGGAAATAACCGAAAGCGGCGGGCTGTTGACGCAATGGGTAAACGGTTTTGATTTGACCAAACGCACCATCAATGATTTTTTGGTCGATGTAAACCGCAAATTGTTTCAGGCGATCAGCTACAACATCCGCATGGAAGTGGGCATACAGAGTTGCGAAGAAACCTTGACGAAACGTAGTGGGTCCTGCCGTGATTCCGCCTGGCTGCTGGTACAAATCCTACGCCATTTGGGGCTGGCAGCGCGGTTTGTGTCAGGTTATCTGGTGCAACTTACCGCCGACATCAAATCGCTGGATGGCCCTTCTGGCCCTGAGCAGGATTTCACTGATTTGCATGCGTGGACGGAAGTTTACATTCCGGGTGCTGGCTGGATAGGGCTGGACCCCACGTCCGGCTTGCTGGCAGGCGAAGGCCATATCCCGTTGGCTTGCACACCTACACCTGCCAGCGCGGCGCCGGTAACCGGCGGCACCGATAAGTGCGAAGTGGAGTTTGACTTCAGCAATACCGTAGAGCGGCTGCATGAAGACCCGCGCGTCACCAAACCCTATACCGACGAACAATGGTACAACATCGATGCGCTGGGATTACAGGTTGACAGGCAATTCATTGCAGATGATGTCAAGCTGACGATGGGTGGCGAGCCGACTTTTGTTTCCGTCGATGATATGGAAGGTGACGAATGGAATACGCACGCCGATGGTGCGCATAAGCGCGAGCGTGCACAAGAATTGACCAAACGCTTGCGTGATGTCTTCGCTAAAGGCGCAATGCTGCATTACGGACAAGGCAAATGGTATCCCGGTGAACCGTTGCCGCGCTGGCAATACGGCATATTCTGGCGCAAGGATGATGTGCCTGTCTGGCGTAATCTTGAGTTGCTGGCCGACATTAACAAAGACTACGGGCATACCGTAAAACATGCCCGGCAGTTTATCCAGCAAATGGCCCAGCATTTGGGCGTCAAGCACCGGCATATAGCGGTTGCCTACGAAGACAGCTTTTATTATCTGTGGCAGGAAGGCAATCTGCCCGTGAACATTGATCCGTTAAAATGTAACCTGAAAGATTCGATTGAACGCAAAACTATCACCAAGTTACTGGATGCCGGTTTAGGCCAGCCGACAGGTTTTGCGCTGCCGCTTAAATGGGATTGGTCTGGACAAGGCTGGCAGAGTGGCCCGTGGGATTTTCGTCGTGGGCAGATGTTTTTGATTCCGGGTTTGTCGCCGATGGGCATGCGTATGCCGCTGGACAGTTTGCCCTGGGTCGCCCCTGATAAACGTGAACCCCAAGAGCCGCAGAGCTTGTTCGCTGACTTGCCTGAGCTTGGTGACTATTACGGCGAAGTCGCGCGTCGCTACAGTTATCTTGAAGAAAAACTTAACGCGCATCCTGAAATTACCGGGCAGTCATCAGGTGATGACGAAACCGTTCCTATAGAAATTCCGCATACCGCCGTGTGTGTGGAGCCGCGTGATGGACGCCTGCATATCTTCATGCCGCCGCTGTCGCTGTTGGAACATTATTTGGATCTGATTGCCGCTATTGAGATCACTGCGGAAAAATTGGCATTACCCGTGGTGATTGAAGGCTATGAACCGCCGCGTGATTACCGCATTGAGCGTTTGATGGTCACGCCTGACCCTGGCGTTATCGAAGTCAACATCCATCCGTCCAAAAGTTGGCCGGAGCTGGTCGATAAGACTACTGTCCTATATGAACAGGCCTTCCAGGTCCGGTTAGGCACTGAAAAATTCATGCTGGATGGTCGCCATACTGGGACTGGCGGCGGCAACCATATCACGGTCGGTGCCGGGATGCCGACCGATAGCCCGTTATTGCGCCGTCCTGATTTATTGCGCAGCCTGGTGACGTACTGGCAACATCATCCTGGCTTGTCTTATTTGTTTTCCGGCATGTTTGTCGGCCCTACCAGCCAAGCGCCCCGCGTTGATGAAGGCCGCGATGAAAAACTGTATGAACTGGAAATTGCGTTCCAGCAAATGCCAGAAGGCGAAGTACCCGCGCCGTGGCTGGTTGATCGGTTGTTGCGGCATTTGTTGACTGACATTACCGGCAATACCCACCGCAGCGAGTTTTGTATAGACAAACTGTATTCGCCTGATAGCGCTACGGGCCGCTTGGGCATTTTGGAACTGCGTGCGTTTGAAATGCCGCCCCATGCCCGCATGGCGTTGGTGCAAATGGTCTTGCTGCGTGCGCTGATCGCGTGGTTCTGGCGTGAACCGTATAAACATGATCTGGTGCGTTGGGGTACGGAACTGCACGACCGTTTCATGTTGCCGCATTATGTACGCGAAGATATGACGCAGGTTGTTAAAGACCTGCAACGTGTCGGCTATAGCTTCGAATTGGAATGGTTGGAGCCGTTTTTTGAATTCCGTTTTCCGCGTTACGGCACGACCATGATTGATGGCATGGCGTTGGAGTTACGTTTTGCCATAGAACCCTGGCATGTGTTGGGCGAAGAAGTCAGCAGCACAGGCACGGCGCGTTATGTCGATTCATCGGTGGAACGCTTGCAGGTTCAGGTGACAGGTTTTACTGAAGGGCGTTATGTCCTGACCTGCAATGGCAGGCGTTTGCCGTTGCGTAATACCCGACGCAAAGGGGAATATGTCGCCGGTTTGCGTTATCGGGCATGGCAACCGCCGTCAGCGTTGCATCCGACCATCAGCCCGCATGTGCCGTTGATATTTGACGTGATTGACACCTGGAACGGTCATGCCATCGGCGGTTGTACTTATCATGTCGCCCATCCCGGCGGACGCAGTTATGATGCGTTCCCGGTCAATAGCTTCGAAGCTGAAGCAAGGCGCATTACGCGCTTCTGGGATTACGGGCACACGCCCGGCGTGGTCATACGTCCACCGTTGTCAGCATCGCCATCCGTGCCGTCCGATGAACCTTTGTTGAACACATTCACGGTCAGTGATGCACCGCCTAGACCCATGGCGCCACCGGCTGAGGAGTTGAACGACGAGTATCCGTTTACCCTGGATTTGCGGCATCGGAGCCGGTAGTAGAGACGTTGCAATGCAACGTCTCTAC
>JAUYEP010000361.1 GCA_030689765.1 Methylovulum sp. | reverse complement strand
CCTTGCAGATAATTGCTATATTTTTAGGTTTTTCTATCACAAAATCTGGCTTGAAACAGCAGTTATCTGTATGAAATAACGTGATTATTTATTTAACACTATGATTTTTAATAAATAAACTTGTGTAGATACTTATGCTTTGAAAAAGGGGGAGAGCAAAGCGAGGGGGCGTATCTCATTAAATCTCCCCTAACCCCTCTTTTTCAAAGAGGGGGACTGAATGATTACCCGGCTTTTAATCTGTACATCGTTTAACTTTGCCATGCCCGCCCCTGTGTACCAGTGATTTTGTACCAGACTTGGTGTTGGTACACGTCTTGGTACACGGTTATTGTGCGATTAAATGACACGATGTGCAACGGCATGAAAGGGATAATATTTTTATTTCAATGTGTTAAGCGAGTTATGGCACGGCTTAAAACGGTGTGATACATCACTCGATATTTTGAATTTGCTCTCGCATTTGCTCAATCAGCACTTTAAGCTCAATCGCTATTTGCGTCATTTCTTTGTCTGCTGATTTTGAGCCCAGCGTGTTGGCTTCGCGGTTTAACTCCTGCATTAAAAAATCCAGCCGCCGACCGATCGGTTCGGGTTGTTGAAGTACGCGCTGCACTTCGGCAATATGGGTGTCCAGTCTGTCCAGTTCTTCGGTAACATCCAGTTTTTGCGCCAGTAAGACCAGTTCCTGCTCCAGACGGTCAAAGTCAGGTTGCGCAACCAGTTCGACCACCCTGTCTTTGAGTTTGTTGCGGATCAGCAGCAGGACTTCAGGCATACGCCGATTTGCCGTAACAACAAAGCCCTGCATCTTCAGACAACGCTCTTCGATTAAACATTTAAGCTGAAAGCCTTCCCTCTCCCGTACTTTCAGGAAATCTGCCAAGGTTTGCTTAACCAGTCTGGTAATACCGAGGGCAATATCTTCCCTATCGATTTCAGGTTCCTGCTGGATACCAGGGAAAGCTAAAACATCCAATGCCGAAAATGCCAGCGAGGCTGACATCTGTTGCTCAATTTGATCAGTTGCCGCCAGTAGGGCTGAGACAGCGGCCCTATCCACAACAAAACCTTGCCCACTTTTAGCCTGTTTTTTACAGTTGATTGAACATTCTATTTTGCCGCGACTAACTTTTTCTGCAATAACCGTGCGCAGTTCAGCCTCGATAAAACGCAAACGGTCCGGCAGTTTTAAAGTGATGTCGCAATAACGGTGATTAACCGACCGTAGTTCACAGTTGAGGGTTAAATTCCCTATATCTGCCTCATTGCCGGCATAAGCAGTCATACTTTTTGTCATTTTTCACCTGTAGTCTGAATTTTAGATGCCGCAACTATACTCTGGTTGAATAAAAATTAGCACATCCGGCTTCTTTAGTTCATTTCCTGTCAATGATTAAACAGGGATTACTTGCGGTTCAGGTATACTGTGCGGTTTTCATTTTGGCGGAACATAACGATGAGACCTAGCGGACGCAACCCGGACCAACTAAGAGAGATAACGTTTACTTGTGGCTACACCAAACATGCAGAAGGTTCTGTCCTCGTTGAATTCGGCGATACCCGGGTGCTTTGTACCGCCAGCGTTGACAAATCAGTCCCCCGCTTTCTTAAAGGCAAAGGCGAAGGTTGGGTGACAGCCGAATACGGCATGTTGCCGCGTTCAACCCATAGCCGTATGGGGCGGGAAGCCAGCTATGGCAAACAGGGCGGCAGGACCTTGGAAATTCAGCGTTTGATTGGCCGTTCGCTACGGGCGGCGGTAGATTTAAAAGCACTGGGGGAGCACACCATCACCATAGACTGTGATGTGTTGCAGGCAGACGGTGGCACCCGTACTGCATCAATTACCGGCGGTTTTGTCGCCTTGTCATTAGCCGTCCAAAAAATGCTCAAACGCAAACAAATCAAGTCCAGCCCGTTGCATGGCCAAGTCGGTTCGGTGTCGGTAGGGATTTACAACGGCATCCCCGTGCTGGATCTGGATTATGCCGAAGACAGTAATGCGGAAACCGATATGAATGTCGTGATGAATGATGCCGGCGCTTTTATTGAAGTCCAGGGTACGGCTGAAGGTCATGCGTTCAGAAAAGATGAACTGGATGCGATGCTGATTTTGGCGGGTAATGGCATCAAACAATTAATGGAAAAACAGCGCATCGCGCTGGGCATGGATGCCTGATGTTTTCAGCATCACAACAGATTGTCCTTGCCAGTGGCAATCCAGGTAAGATTAAAGAAATCCAGGCCATGCTTGCACAGCATCTTATTGTGCCGCAATCTGCATTCAATGTGCCGGAATGTGACGAAACCGCCTGTACTTTCTTAGAAAACGCGCTGTTAAAAGCCCGAAATGCAGCGCTGCATTGCCGCCTGCCTGCAATCGCCGACGATTCCGGTTTAATTGTTGATGCGTTAAACGGTGCGCCGGGAGTGCTTTCTGCCCGTTATGCCGGAATCGGCGCTGGCGATCAGGACAATCTGGACAAATTGCTGGAGGCCCTTAATGGCGTTCCCGATGCACAACGCACGGCACGGTTTATCTGCGCCATGGTTTTCATCGGACACGCTGAAGACCCTTGCCCTGTGATTGCCCAAGGCGCTTGGGAAGGCAGGCTATTGGGCCATGCCGCAGGTCATCATGGTTTTGGTTACGATCCGATTTTCTGGCTGCCTGACCAGCAATGCACATCGGCTGAATTATCGGCTGATGTCAAAAATTCGCTCAGTCACCGGGGGCAGGCGTTGAGGCATCTCACGGCGCTAATCAAGGCCAGGGAAACCATTTGAAAAGCTGAGGGCATGGAGTAACACTCCCTTAACCACTTACCTTAAGCCTCATACTTGATGAACGCACCACTTCATATTGCCAGGCAGTTTAGCGGCACAGTCCTGACCATAACACCGCTAGGCAATGGCTTGATTAATGACACCTTTCTGGTCACTGCCGCAGCATCCCGATTTGTGCTGCAACGCATAAACGCAAGGGTTTTTCCTGAGCCTAAGCTGATTACAGAAAATCTGCTTATCCTTAACCAGCATGTTAAGCAAAAGGATGTTGTCCGATTGCAGCTGCCGGGTATTTTAACAACCCTGACCGGTCAGCCGTTTTTTCAGGATGAAAACGGCGATTACTGGCGGGCGCAATGTTTTATCGGCCACACAGAAAGCCTGGAAACGCTAAACACGATTGCCGATGCGCAGCAAACAGGTTTTGCGTTAGGGCACTTCCATTGTCTGTTCAGCGATCTTGACCCTGATTTGCTGCACGATACTTTGCCCGGCTTTCATATTACGCCAGACTATTTAACGCACTATCGCAAGGTTTCAGGGCAGTCACGGGCAAGCGACCGGTATTGCGCCGAATTTATCGACAAATTCGGACACCTCGCCACCGTTCTTGAAACCGCCAAACAACAAGGATTGTTGCCGTTGCGCGTTATCCACGGCGACCCTAAGCTGAATAATTTTCTGTTTGATAAACACACTAAAACCATAGTCAGCCTGATTGATCTGGATACCGTCAAGCCAGGCTTGGTGCATTACGATATTGGTGATTGTTTGCGCTCTTGCTGCCACCGTTTGGCAACGGACACCTTCGACCTTGAAGTCTGTGCCGCCATCCTGAAACATTACCTCACCGAAGCAGGGGCGTTTTTTTCAGCAACTGAGTACGATTATATCTATCCTGCCATCCAACTGATCCCATTTGAATTGGGCTTACGGTTTTATACGGATTATCTGGAGGGGAACCGCTATTTTAAAGTCACTGGACCTGGGCAGAATTTGCAACGCGCCATCCGGCAATTCCGGTTGTGTGAGTCCATCACGGCGCAGGAAGCCCTGATAAAAGCCTTGGTATGCCCTGTAGAGACGTTGCATTGCAACGTCTCTACAAAATCAACACACGAAGAATGAAAATGCTTTAACAGATGAGGATTTAACCGATGCCTAACCCAACAATTCATTATAGTTAATACAGACAACACGCTAAAATGCCAACCTTTCGATAACGTATCACCCTCAACTATCATCTTCATGGAGCAATTATGGGCCCGCATTATCTAAACCGCTTTTTTACCCCTGAATCAGTAGCCATTGTCGGCGCGTCTGAGCGCCCTGACAGCGTGGGTTACCGGCTGCTGCTGAATATGCAGGAGGCTGGTTTTAAAGGCGGCCTGTATCCTGTCAACAACAAACGTGAAGAATTATTGGGCTTAAAAGCCTACCCTGATTTGGATGCCGTTCCTGGGGATATTGATTTAGCCGTCATTGCCACGCCCGCGCCGTCCGTACCTGGCATCGTCCGCCAATGTGGTGAAAAAGGTGTCACCTCCATCATCATCATTACTGCTGGCTTCGGTGAGCTGGGTGAAGAAGGTATCCGGCTACAACAGGAAGTGCTGGGTATTGCCCATCGTTACAGCATCCGCATCATAGGGCCTAACTGTTTGGGTGTGGTCCGCCCTAGCGCTTATCTGAATGCCACCTTCGGCGATGGCACTGTTAAAGACGGCAATTTGGCCTTGTTGTCACAATCCGGCGCGGTGTGTACGGCAATTTTGGACTGGGCTAAATCCCAGGACATCGGTTTCTCAACGGTAGTATCGATGGGTGGTGCGGCGGATATTGATTTTGGCGAGGTATTGGATTATCTGGCTACCGACACCAAAACCACGGGCATCCTGATGTATGTTGAAGGCATACGCGATGCCCGCCGTTTTTTAAGCGGCCTTAAAGCCGCTGCACGTTTAAAACCGGTTATTTTGATTAAATCCGGTCGCCATGAGGCAGGTTGCAAGGCCGCGATGTCGCATACCGGCGCGATGGTCGGCGGCGACAATGTGTTTGATGCGGCGATTGCCCGCGCCGGTGTCGTTCGCGCCTACAGCATCACTGAGCTGTTTTCAGCCGCGCGGGTATTGGCGAACAATTATGTCGTTACCGACAATCGTTTGGCGATTATTACCAACGCTGGCGGCCCCGGCGTGATGAGTACCGACCGCGCTGAAGATGTGGGCGTTAAAATGGCTGAACTCAGCCCTGCCAGCATCGATGCGTTAAACGCGGTATTGCCTGTGCATTGGTCCCATGCCAATCCTATTGATATTCTTGGCGATGCAACCTCGGAACGTTATCAAAAAGCCTTGGCTGTTTGTCTGGACGATGACAATATCGACGGCGTGTTGGCTATTTTAACCCCGCAAGCGATGACCAATCCGACCCAAGTTGCGATAAGCATTATCGAAGGCGCCAAGTTAAGCAAAAAACCGGTATTGGCGTCATGGACTGGCGGCGCCAAAGTTCAGGAAGGCAGGAACCTGTTTGCCAACAGCAATGTCGCGCATTTCAATACCCCGGAAGTCGCCGTTGATGCTTTTTCCTTTCTGACGCACTATACGCAAAACCAAATCCTGCTCAAACAAATCCCGTCGCCCAGCAATGAACTGGCTACGCCTGATGTTGCTGGGGCCCGTTTGATTATCGAGCGGGTGCTTGCCGAAGGCCGACAGGTTTTGACGGCGCAGGAAGCGAAAGCCATCCTTGCCGCTTTCCATATTCCAGTCACGCAGACGATTAAAGTCTCTAATGCTAAAGATGCCATGGTTGCTGCTGGAACCATGGGCTTTCCGGTGGTGCTGAAAGTCAACATGGCTGAATTCAGCCATAAGTCCGATATTGGCGGGGTTCGGTTGAATATCGGCAGTGTCCAGGACATTTCCCGCAACTTTCTCGAAATGGAAGCCGCGATTAAGCAAAAATATCCTGACATCAAAGAAGTGGGCATGACGGTTGAGCCTATGTTCAAATCAAAAAGTGGCCGTGAGTTGATGATAGGCGTCGTCCGGGATCCTGTATTTGGCCCTGCCATCAGTTTCGGCCTGGGTGGTACGATGGTGGAGATATTTAAAGATAGCGCCGTCGCGCTGCCGCCGCTTAATGCTTACATGGCCCTGCAAATGATCGCCAACACCAAAGCGGCAAGCTATTTACAAGCCTTCCGCCAATTACCGCCTGCCAACAAAAAAGCGCTGGTTGATGTATTGCTAAACGTCTCGACGATGGTCAGTGAATTACCGGAAATTTTAGAGCTGGATATTAACCCATTGATTGTTGATGAACATGGCGTTATGGCGGTTGATGCGCGGATTAAAGCGGAAGTTTCGCATCAGCTTGTCCCTTATTCGCATATGGCGATACACCCGTATCCCCATGAGCTGATTCAACATCATCAATTAAATAATGGCGTTAACATCACAATCCGCCCGATACGTCCTGAAGATGCGATGCTGGAAAAGAATTTTGTCCACCGCTTGTCCGAACGTACCAAGTATTTCCGCTTTGGGCAGGCGTTACAAGAACTTACACCGGAAATGATCGTGCGTTTTACGCAAATCGATTATGACCGGGAAATGGCGTTTGTCGCGATAAGCGACGATGAAAGCATGCCGAATGAAATGGGTGTGGGCCGCTATATGAGAAACCCTGATGGCCTTTCGGTAGAATTTGCACTGGTGGTTGCCGATGATTGCCAGTGTTTGGGCATAGGCTCCAGAATTATCAAGACCCTAATGCAGACCGCCAAAGATAAAGGCGTCACTTTTTTTGAAGCAGAAATTTTAAGTGCCAATAGCGCTATGTTGGGGTTGGTTAAGAAGCTGGGCTTCAGCATAGAAGCCATTGCTGATAATAGTGAAATTGTGCGTGCGGTTAAAGATTTGAGGCAGTAACCTCCGGTTGGGTATTTGCCACACGGCATTCACTCACAGGCGGGATAAAAAAGCTTGGCGAATGGTCATAGGGTACGTTGTGCGTGCCCTATAACTTGCCAAGCCTGTTCCACCTTAAGTAGCCATGCAAAAATATTTTAACTTTTGTGGGAGCGGCTTTAGCCGCGATTATCGTGGCTAAAGCCGCTCCCACACGTTGAGCAATGTTAAAAAACTTATGAACACCTACTTACGTTACCCTCCTTGACCCTGGATC
>JAUYEP010000360.1 GCA_030689765.1 Methylovulum sp. | reverse complement strand
CCTTGCAGATAATTGCTATATTTTTAGGTTTTTCTATCACAAAATCTGGCTTGAAACAGCAGTTATCTGTATGAAATAACGTGATTATTTATTTAACACTATGATTTTTAATAAATAAACTTGTGTAGATACTTATGCTTTTTCAAAGGGGGAGGTGAATACTTACTGGCGGATTAAGGTATAGGGCGCATTCCGTGCCGAAAAGCCCATACTGGGCTTTTAAAATGTAAATAATCAGGGGGTCTTATGGGCGGTTTTGGTGTATTTGTTTTTGTATTGTTTATTTTTGCGGTGTTACTGGTATTTATGAGTGTCAAATCTGTTCCGCAAGGAATGGAATACACCGTTGAGCGTTTTGGTAAATATACCAATACCCTGACGCCTGGCTTGAATATCATCATGCCGATTATTGACCGTATCGGCAAAAAGATGATCATGATGGAGCAGGTCATGGATGTGCCGTCGCAGGAAGTGATCACCAAAGATAACGCAATGGTCACTGTCGATGGCGTGGTTTTTTATCAAGTGATGGATGCCGCAAAAGCGGCGTATGAAGTCAGCAAGCTGGACTGGGCTATTTTAAATCTGGTGATGACCAATATCCGTACTGTCATGGGTTCTATGGATCTGGATGAATTGCTGTCCCGCCGTGATGATATTAATGCCAGGCTATTGATGGTAGTCGATGATGCCACCACGCCTTGGGGCATTAAAGCCACGCGGATTGAAATAAAAGATATTGCCCCACCTAAAGATTTGGTAGAAGCAATGGGGCGGCAAATGAAAGCTGAACGCCTCAAACGCGCATCGATACTGGAAGCGGAAGGGTTGAGGCAATCCGAGATATTACGCGCCGAAGGGGCGCAGCAAGCCGCTATTTTGGATGCAGAGGGGCGCAAAGAAGCGGCTTACCGTGATGCTGATGCGCGAGAAAGACTCGCGCAAGCGGAAGCAAGGGCCACGTTAATGGTCTCTGAAGCCATTAGTAAGGGCGATATACAAGCCATTAACTATTTCGTGGCGCAAAAATACATCGAGGCATTAAAAGCCATTGCTTCCGCTGACAACAGCAAACTGATTTTTATGCCGTTAGATTCGTCCAGCGTCATCGGTGCGTTAGGCGGAATCACCGAACTGGCAAAACAAGCCATGGACAAAAAGGTTTAGCGATGAATGAACTGGTCGTTGTTTTTTGGTATTGGTGGGTATTGGCACTGGTGTTTTTAGTGATAGAAATGCTGGTGTCCGGCTTTTTCTTCTTATGGATGGCGGCAGCCGGACTGGTAACCGGATGCTTGGTTTGGGTCATGCCATCAACCGGTCTGGAAACACAGGCGTTGTTATTTTCCGTGCTGTCGATTGCCGCAATCATTGCATGGCAGTTTTTGGTAAAAAAAACGGTCACAAAATCAGATCATCCTTTGCTGAACAAACGCGGCGCACAATATGTCGGTCGAGTTTTTGATCTGTATGAAGCGATAGAAAATGGGCAGGGCAAGATAAAAGTGGACGATTCCATCTGGAAAGTTCACGGTGACGATTGCGACATTACTACCAAAGTAAAAATTATCGCTGTCCACGGAACGGTCTTTGATGTGCAGCGGGTTGAATAAGGGCTACCCACGAGCTGGACAATAAATACCTGGCAATTTAAGGCGGGACACTTTAAGGCGTTTAAACCTTGTGTCCGTCCCGTCTTAAGCGGAAAGCTATTTCCATTCCAAGAGTTTCCACATATTGATACGGCTGCCTTGATCCAAGTCACTGCTGCGGACATCCAGCCTGCCGTCACCGTTGGTATCGAGAAAATAATAGGGCGGCCCTATATCGGGTACGACTTTAATCATATAAAGCCTGCCGCCTCTGCGATATTCCTGAATGGTTTTTTTTTCGCGGCGGATAATGGTGATGTCAGGCTCAATCGCTTCCCCGCTTTGTAGCGGCATTGGAGGTGTCGGCACTTCAGGCAATGATTCAAGGTCAGGCTGCGGCTCATCAGCAGCAAAGGCGGCAGAGCCGAGTAAGGTAAAGCCCAGTAAAATAAAGCCTAATAAAATAAAAAAATGGCGCATAGCTGAAAACCTCCATCAAGATAAAACTTGCGCTATCTTATTACAGTTTCTGTGCGTTTGCTTAAGAAGCTGTTTAAAAACCGCCACCCCTTTCGTTTTTTATAAGCCGTGCCAGCCGCCCTACATTCTAAGGGCGTGGAGATAATTTAAGCCAAAGTAATTGCGCTGGGCCTTGCCCGTTTGTTTTTTGCTTACTGTTTTATCACCATAAACCAGTTTGATAATTTCTTTTTTCGCTTCCAGCCAGTCTAAGAGTTCATAGCCTGGATGAAAATTGCGCCTTTCTGCGCGGTAATAAGCCGCTTCAGCGATCATGGCATCCAGATTAACAGCAAGCGGCGGTTGCACGGGTGCGGATGAAGGCAATGCAAAACCGAACCTTATCAGGTTGATAAAATCCTGTGGGGAATGCCCGCCTATGCCAATTGCCGCCGGTTTAAATTCGGTCAATGAACCAAACAGCCGATCCCAAAGCGATAACACCGCACCATAATTACTGTCATGCTCGTGACGTTGCACCGAATGGTGCGCACGATGCAGATACGGGACAATTACCATATAACCCAGCAATTTTTCACCTTTAAAAGTGATATTGGTGTGATGGAACATAACAAAAAGGGCAATGGCTGCCTCATTTACCAGCACCATAATTTGATCGATACCCATTAAAACAATATAGAGGGCTTTTAGGATGTTGGTGATGAGCAGCTCAATAACATGTACCCGAAATGCCGTTGAAATATTCAAATAGGGATCGTTGTGATGTACGCGGTGAAACATCCACAAGCGATCAAACTGGTGGCATGCTTTATGCCAGAGATACAGCAGCAAATCGAGCAAGACAAAAGACAGGACGGCTTGCCACAAGGGATTGTCAAGGTAATGCAGCAGCCCTTGGTGAGAATGGCGCTGGGCGAGTAAAAAAAGCGATGAAACCGATAATAACGACATCACTGTGCTGTTAAAAACAAACAGGCTGATGTTGGTTTTATAGGACTGGCGCAACGGTTTTGCAGGCAGATTTTCCCGTGGAAAAATAAATTCAAGCGTTGACAGCACGCCAAAAAACACCAGCAGGACGAATGCCACCCATTCTCCTGATATGGCGCTTGGCCATTTGAAATCTGTTTCAAATAAGGTGGATAAATTTAACATTGATTTTTCCTCAATATAAGGTCGAAGCAAGTATTCAGGATAATGTAATCATAATCGGCGTTAGTGACGATATCATGAAACAAGTCGTGTGCTGAATAGCCAGCTTGTGAAAACATATTAAAGTTTCAGCATATTACATGCCATTAACTGAATCGCTGCGCTTAGGTTGTCGAAATATCGGTTGTAAAGTGCTGTGTGCCTTGAGCGGCGTGGACTGTAGGGGTTAAGCCAACTTAGCCATTGCGGAGCAGGAAGAATAAATTAACGTGTCTAGCCGTATCAAGCAGGTGCATTTGTATTCTAATCTGCACCAAATAAGAAAACAACACCCTTATTGTTAATTAATATCATACATATTGTTTTTATATGTGCTGCAAATGCTTAGGTATTGTTTGGCTTATGTTGTTTTACAAGCAGTCACCGTATTCCATGACTAAAAGTCGGCAATCAAAATCGGTAAAACTGCCTTTAATACATGCTTGCCATTACAGAAAAAACAGCGGATTTTTAGTGACGGCAACAACGCCAATATAAGCAAAACAGAGCATCGCGCCTGTAAAAGCCAACCATCGGTCAGTTCCTCTATGGCGCATCGCCACGACACCTAAACCAATATAACCCAGTAATGCGAACAGTTTGGCGGTAATCCAGCCATGTTCGGTTGTCAGCCAATGGCCTTGAAAAACCAGCAAAATACCGCTGATCAATAGCACACTGTCAATAATATGGGGCGCAATTTTGAATAATTTTTGCTTAAGCATTGCAGGATGGGTTTCTGAAACAATGATTCTGCCGACAAAACTGAAAATCGACAATAAAATGAAAGTAAGGTGAAAAATTTTAATCATGTTGTCCTCAATGTGTTTATGCTTCTAAGTTTCGGTTGCCGTCTGACGGCAACAAAGGGCCGTGGTTCACTCGTCTTGTAAAGATGTTTTACAAAAAACACCTGTTTAGATTACGATGCACGGCTTGTTTTATGGCTTACAGCGGTTTTAACCTACATTAATACGTAGGCCGGAATAAGATCGTCCAAAGCGTAGCGAAGGACGGTCGTTTCCGGCGCTTGTGCCCCCCCATTGCGCATAAGTATCTACACAACTTTAATTGATTTTAAAACAATGTGTTATATGACATTCCTTGCAGATAATTGCTATATTTTTAGGTATTTCTATCACAAAATCTGGCTTGAAACAGCAGTTTTCTGTATGAAATAACGTGATTATTTATTTAACACTATGATTTTTAATAAATAAACTTGTGTAGATACTTATGCCCATTGCGCCGGAAACGCCAGTTT